>NZ_JAUBQH010000025.1:0-87674 GCF_036701145.1 Microcoleus sp. Pol17C6 | reverse complement strand
TCCAAAGGTAACAGAGGTTAATTTTAATAATTTACCCGTGTCTTTATGGTGGGCGGGAATAGGGGGAGGAGTTGCGATCGCATCCCTGACTTTCACAGCCGGCGTGTTGTGGGGAAATCGGCGCAAATTGCCAGCAATAGCAGCGGATTCTGGAAACAATACCCGAAACAATAGTTTTTCCGCCTCTGCACCGGCGTTGGACAATGAACTGCTGTTACACAATGACAACCATCACGTTAAAATTCAAGAGGAAGAAGTCAAGAGTTTGAAGTAAACAATTGCTTGAATATAGCAATTTAATGGGCAGAAGTATGTATCTATTAACTCAAAGCTAATAAAATGTTCAGCACAATTCTTAGATGGGTAATTAACCGCCGCTGGCTAGTCGTTCTCGCCACCATTATTATTAGTCTTTGGACATTTTCTATCATTCCCCAAATGTCGCTGGATGTCTTCCCTCCTTTTGCACCCCCGCAAGTCGAAATTCAGACGGAAGCACCGGGGCTCGCGCCGGAAGAAATCGAGTCTTTAGTAACACTACCGATCGAAAGTGCAATTAACGGAACTCCTGGAGTAACAGCAGTGCGATCGTCTTCCGCTGTGGGTCTTTCTGCCGTTAAGGTAATCTTTGATTGGCAAACTGACATTTATCAAGCGCGCCAGTTGATAACAGAACGGTTACAGCAAGCTCAAAGCAAACTCCCGACTGGGGTAGAAACACCGCAAATCTCTCCGACAACTTCACCTGTCGGTCTGGTGATTACCTATGCTTTTACCTCGGAAACTACTCCTTTGATGGAAGTGCGCCGTCTGGTTGACTGGCAAGTCACAAACCGCCTTTTAGGCGTGACTGGCGTTGCCCAAGTCGTGGCTTATGGTGGCGATCAGAAGCAATATCAAGTATTAGTAGAACCTGCCAAGTTAAAAGCTTTTAATGTGTCGTTGCAGCAAGTTGCCGAAGCGACAGCGGCTGCGAATGTTAACGCGCCGGGGGGGTATTTAATTACACCGGATCGAGAAACTTTAATCCGGGGGGTGGGGCGAATTGAGTCTGTGGAAGATTTGCAGCAATCTGCGATCGCCTCTCGGCAAGGAACAGTCGTCAGAATTGCTGATGTCGCTGATGTCAAGGTTGGTGCTGCAATCAAGCGGGGCGACGGCAGCTTTAACGGCAAAAAAGCTGTGATTGTGATGGTAAACAGACAGCCAGTTGCTGATACTCCAGCGGTAACGAAAGCGGTTGAGGCAGCAATGGCTGAGGTGAAGGAAGCTCTGCCAAAAGATATTAAAGTTACTGTCACTTTCCGACAGGAAGAATATATTAATTCCTCGGTGGAAAATGTGCGATCGGCTTTAGTTGAAGGCAGTATTATCGTCACCCTTATTCTCATCCCATTTTTGATGAATTGGCGCACTCTGGCGGTTGTTTTGCTGGATTTCTTTCTGACTTGGCTGTTGGCGCTTCTGGCGATGAATTGGCTGGGGCTG
This sequence comes from Microcoleus sp. Pol17C6, assembly GCF_036701145.1. Classification (NCBI taxonomy): domain Bacteria; kingdom Bacillati; phylum Cyanobacteriota; class Cyanophyceae; order Oscillatoriales; family Microcoleaceae; genus Microcoleus; species Microcoleus sp. Pol17C6. Next base: position 86,186 of record NZ_JAUBQH010000025.1, on the reverse strand, counting down.
GGATTAAATACGATGACTTTGGGTGGTTTGTCGGTGGCGATCGGCACTGCGATCGACGATGCGATCGTCTATGCCGAAAATACCTACCGCAATTTGAGAGAAAATACGTCTTCTCTTCATCCGCGTCCTGTGATGGATGTGATTTTTGATGGCAGTCAGGAGGTGCGCGATTCGTTAATTGGAGCGACTGTTATTGGGATTGTGGTGTTTTCTCCTATTTTTACTTTACCCGGTATAGAAGGTCGAGTTTTTACGCCGATGGGGATTACTTATTTGGTAGTTGTTGTGATTTCTAGTCTGGAATCGCTGTTAATATCTCCGGCCCTTTGCGCTATTTTATTGCCCAACAAACGTATGAGTGGTAAAGAACCTTGGTTGCCGAGATTTTGCAAGCATATTTATCATTCTTGTATCAGGATATCAATGCGTTACTCGGCGATTATTTTAGCTTTTGCTGCTGCTAGTATGGTGGCGGCATTAATTATTTTGCCATCCTTTGGACGGGTGTTTTTGCCTGAGTTTCAGGAGCAAACTTTGGTAAATACTATTCAGCTTTATCCGGGTGTATCTTTGGAGACAACAGATAGCGCGGCTTTTGCTATTGAAGATGCACTTAAGGATGATAGCAGGTTTGAATACGTGCAAGTGCGATCGGGCAGAGCTCCGGGAGATGCGGATGCTGCGGGAGTCAATTTAGCTCACATTGATATCGGTTTGACCGAGGCAGGCATGAAAAATAGACCGAAAACTTTGGAGGCGCTGCGGCAGGAATTTGCTAAATTGCCGGGAGTTGCACCAAATATCGGCGGTTTTATTTCTCACCGGATGGATGAGGTTTTATCTGGTGTCAGAAGTCAGATTGCTGTCAAAATCTTTGGCCCGGATTTGGATCAGCTTCGCAGCCTCGGTGCCCAAGTTGGAGAGCAAATGAAAACAGTTGAAGGAATTGTGGATTTGCAACTCGAACCCCAGGTGCCAGTGCCACAAATTCAAATTAAGTTTGACCGCCAAGCTGCGGGTAGATACGGTTTGAAAATCGGAGAGCTTTCTGAAATAATTGAGACAGCTTTAAACGGCAAAGTTGTTTCTCAAGTTTTGGAGGCGCAGCAAACTTTTGACTTAGTTGTTTGGTTGCAGCCTGAAGCCCGAAATAACTTAGAAACTATTCAGAATTTGTTGGTTGATACTCCAAGCGGTAATAAAATTCCCCTAGCCCAAGTTGCTACTGTAAAATACGGTACGGGGCCAAATACGATTAACCGCGAGAATGTTTCTCGCTTAATTGTAGCAGCAGCTAATGCTAAAGGTAGGGATTTGCGAGCAGTTGTGAATGAAATTCAAGCTAAAGTCAAACGAGAGGTAGAGTTGCCTTTTGGCTATTTTATCCAGTACGGCGGTCAATTTGAAGCAGAACAAAGAGCTTCGCAAAATATTATGATATTTAGTGGGATCTCTTTTCTTGTAATTACAGTATTGATGTACATTTCGGTCAAGTCAATTCCTTCAACTGCTATGATTATGATTAATTTGCCACTCGGATTAGTGGGAGGAGTAATCGCGGTAGCTTTGACTGGTGGCATCATCTCTGTAGCTTCTTTAGTTGGCTTTGTGACTTTATTTGGCGTTGCCACCCGCAACGGCTTGCTTTTAGTAGACAATTACAACACTAAATTGGCAGAGGGAATGCCTTTTAAGGAAGCAATTATTAAAGGCTCGATGGAACGGCTCAATGCTATTTTGATGACTGCTTCAACTTCAGCTTTAGGTTTAGCACCTTTAGCATTAGAAGGCGGGGCGGGAAAAGAAATCCTGCAACCTCTGTCAGTAGTAGTTTTAGGCGGATTGTTTACTTCTACAGCATTAACGCTGCTGGTGTTACCCGCGTTGTACGCCAAGTTTGGAAGATTCTTAGTGCCTAAACAAACACCGCCCGTTTCTGACAACGGAAAGGTAGTTCAAGCCGTTTTTGAGAAGTGATTTTCGCGGTATATTATTCAGATTTTCTCATTCGTTTATGTCCCAAAGAATCAAAATGAAGAAAATACTAATTAAGGCGGTTGCATTGACTTTAGCTAGTACAGTTTTAATGGCTCCTAGCTATGCAAGTTTCGAGACAGATGAGAGTAGGCTTTCCAATGTTGACGGAGACGTGTACTCTTCCCCCACTCGCTGGCGGCTTGTCAAACAAACTTTCGTATTACACTTTCCTGAAAACAGCAACCCTGTTACCCAGATAATTATTGCCACTCCACCCAATGTCGCTGTGAGTAATGATATTGAGGTGCTGGAACACAAGGGTAAGAAAATTAGCATTAATGTTTCTGTCAAGGGCAAAAATATTATATTAGACTTCCTTGAACCCGTCGCCCCTGGCAGCAGGATTAATATTAATTTAAACAAAGTTAAACAACCCATTCTTGATTCTACTTCTATGTACCGATTTTCAGCTAAAGTCGTTGGTAGTGACACAGAGATTCCCATAGGTGTAGCTGAGTTTCGCACAGATTAATTAATCTAAAGATTGGCATTAATTCTTAGGGGAGTATGCAAGATAAATATGATGTAAAATTTGTTAAGATTACTGATCATTGAATACAAGGAGTAAAGCACATGAATTTTTTCAAATCAGGCTTGATTGTTCTAGGAAGTGTGGGTCTGCTTTTCTTAGGAGCTTGTGGGAACAGCAACCCAAGCGCCAATTCAGATGCTAGTTCTACTGGTGCCCAGCCTGCTAAGTCCGAGGCGTCCGATGGAGCAGCAAAAAAAGAGTCCTCTACCCATGCCGGCGCGTTTCACAAAGGCGCTCAAGTTGTCGAGTCAGCTCCCTATCACTTAGAGTTTATCTCTGAAAAAGAAGATAATGGAACTCGTTTAGATTTCCATCTTCTAAAAGAAGAAAATAACGAAGAAATCTCTAATGCTAAAGTAACGGCTCAAATTCAGCTACCTGATGGTAGTCAAAAGACACTTCCCATGACCTATGGAGCTCAAGAAAAAAGCTACACGGCTTTGCTTCCTGGAAAGGCAGCGGGTCAGTATCAGGTGAAAATTACGTCGGATATTGGCGGGAAAAAAGTAGACGGTCGCTTTAGTTTTAAGCAGTAATTTTTTCCTGTTGGGTAGGGCAAGAAAAACAAGCTTTAAGGGTAGTGATCATGTCTCACAATCACAGTCACGGAGGACACGGACACGACCACGGTGGTAATTACAATCGTGCCTTTGCCATCAGCATTGCACTCAACACGGGGTTTGTCATCATTGAGGCAGTTTATGGCATCCTTGCCAATTCCCTTGCCCTACTTGCCGATGCAGGTCACAATTTGAGTGATGTTTTAGGTCTGCTACTGGCTTGGGGAGCAACTATTCTTGCCCGTCGGCGACCGACAGCACGCCACACCTATGGGCTGCGTCGTTCTTCCATTTTGGCGGCTCTGTTGAACGCTATTCTCCTGCTGGTAGCTTCAGGGGCGATCGCTTGGGAAGCTATTCAACGTTTTTCAGAACCAAGCTCAGTATCAGGCGATACAATTATTGGCGTTGCAGCCGTAGGCATCGCTATTAATACGGGAAGTGCCTTAATGTTTATGGCCGATCGTCATAATGACTTGAACATCAGAGGCGCGTTCCTCCACCTGATTGCGGATGCAGCGGTATCTTTGGGTGCGGTGCTAGCTGGCATCGCTATTGTGGCAACTGGCTGGCTTTGGTTTGACCCTATTATGAGCTTGATTATTGTTGTTGTTATTGTTTTAGGGACTTGGCAATTGTTCCAAGAATCCCTCAACTTAATAACAGATGCCGTACCAGCAAGCATTGACCCCCTTGCAGTCCGCACTTATTTAGCTGGACTCTCTGGCGTAACTGGTGTTCACGACCTTCATATTTGGGCAATGAGTACAACTGAGACAGCCCTCACAGCTCACTTGGTGATGCCTACAGCTTATACCGGTGATGCTTTTTTAGTGCAGGTAAATCGAGAGCTGCACGACCTTTTTGGTATTGAGCACACTACGCTCCAAGTAGAAACTGGCGATCCGAGTTATCCTTGTCCTCTTGCTCAAGAAAATGTTGTGTTGTGAGTATAAAAAATATCTTGATACACACTATTCTCGATCCTATCCCATCGCACCCTCGGCAGTAGCAACTTACCACAACAAGAATGAATAGTTTCTTTTAAAAATCTGATTTCTGGATAAATGTGCTTCAAAGGTCAAAAATTTCATCCTGATTTCATCTTAATATGTCAATTTAGATAATAACAGAGTCCTTTACTAAGGAGTCTGAGGCTTGATTAATGAAATCGGTTGTCATACAGGAGTGAAATAATGAAAAGGCTAATCTGTTCGGCTGCTGTAGCTTTGGCTCTCACAGTTCCCATTGCTGCTGACTATGCCAGTGCCAGCATAGGATCTACTCCTCATATCGATGGAGCTGTACAATTTCCTCAAACTCGGGCAAGGATTGTTCGGCATACGATTAGGTTGCACATTCCTCAAGCCCGTAGCCCTCTTTCTCATCTGATTATTGATGTTCCAAAGGGGTTAATAGTCAGCAACAATATCACTTTAACAGACAATGTGAAAGGAAAAATTAATGCGGACTTTTCTATTGTAGACAACCAAATTATAGTAAAACTTTCTCAACCGCTTACGTCAGAATCCAAGCTTAAACTTGTTTTGAACGATGTAAGAATAAGAGGTGTTTCTAACGCTTGGCTATACCGAATTTCTGCTAAATCTGTTGGAGTTAATGGAGAGATTCCAATGGGTTTCGCTCAAATTCATGTCTATTGATAGGAAGATTTTTGTTGCAGACACACTATCATACTGTCCTTGATTATAAAAGTTCTGCTAGTTGAAGAAGAGCGAGTTTTAGGTGGGGCGATTAAGCGAACATTGAACCAAGAAAATATATTGTTGATTGGGTTTTAGATAGCACCCAGGTTTGGAATTATCTAGAGAACAAAAAAAACATATACACTGGCAATCTTCGACGGGTTACTGCCTGGAATATCGGCTTTAGATCTGCTGCGTAAATTGCAGACTTGCAATAGTAATTAGCCTGTGTTGATGCTAAGGGCAAAAGACCGCCTGAAAAACAAAGTGGCTGGACTGGATGGGGGAACTGATGATTATTTAGTGAAGCCATTCGGAATGGCAGAACTGTTAGCAAAATTTGGGGCTTTGCAAAGGCGATCGCCCCAAATTCAACCGCAACAGTACAGGTAGAAAATCTGGTTGTAAACTGCGGAAATCGAACTGTCTGCCATTTCGCTATAAGTAGCAAAAGCCAGATAATTGCTCTAATAAACAAAGAATTTCAACTGCTAGAATACTTTATGAAACATCCGAACCAAATTGTCAACACTGATCAAATTTGAAATCAGCTATGGGAGGTTAGTGCAGATACCTTTAGCAATGTAGTAGCAGCTCAAGTGCGTTTGCTGCGACGCAAACTTGAGTCGGTGGGCGGCGCGAATTTAATTGAAACTGTACAGGGCGTAGGATACCGGATGAGAAATTAAAGTAGGGTGGGTATTGTTCAGAACCCCTGTTATTTACCAATAGTCCTAGAGGCAGCTATTGTGTCTGTCATGAGCCAAAGGCAACGCAGTGTAGTGAAGAATTTGTGAGATTCTTCGCTAGACTTAAAATGACAGAATTACGTTGAAATATCTAAGGTCTGACCAATTACCTCTTATTAAGTTATGAAAAATGAATCAAAATAAACTATTTAACCGGACTCGCTGGAAATTAGCCATTTCCTATGCAGCAGTAATGGGTTTGATTTTAAGCTTGTTGGGATTTGGCGTATATAGGGCGATCGCCCACGCTCACTGGGTAGCCCTAGAGCGCGAATTAGAATCGGTAGCGGGAACGCTACACAACAGCCTAGACCTCGAATTGCAGCAGCCTGGACGCTTAGAGCCAATAATAAACGAACTTTTGCCCAACCTCCGCCTAATTGGAGTTAACAGCATTAAAAAACAGTTGCCCCGCCGCCATATTGTAAGCGGTATCAACCAAGGCTACTACTATATTCGTTTATTTGATTATTCCGGAAAATTAATTGCTACAGCAGGCGCTTATCCAGCAGAATTATCACCAGTTTTTAACTCCAAACCCTGCCAAACAATAACTGACACTAAAGGCAACGTTTATCACCAAATTTCTGTAGAACTGCACACTAAAAGCCAGCAAAATTGGGGATATTTTCAAGTGGGGCGAAGCCTACAAGACTTTAATGATTATCTCCGTACAGTGAAATGGGTTTTGAAATTAGGATTGCCTACAGCATTGATTTGTGTCGGCTTGTCTAGTTGGTTAATGGCAGGATTGGCAATGAAACCGATTTATGTTTCCTACCGACGAATTCAACAGTTTACAGCGGATGCCGCTCACGAATTACGAACGCCTTTAGCTGCTTCGCAGGCGACTGTAGAATCGGCGCTGTTGACGCCTCAATTAGATGAAAAAGAAGCGCGGGAAATTTTGCGGACGATCGAGCGGCAAAACCGACGACTGACTCAGTTAGTTGCTGATTTGCTGCTGCTGGCTCGCATGGACAATCAAGCGATAAACGATCGCCCTCAATGGTGTTGTTTGAATGACCTTGTTAGCGATTTAGTAGAGGAATTGGCAGCAATGGCGATCGCAAGAGAGGTAGCGCTAACATCGGAGTTGCGGGTGCATCAGCCATTGAGTGTTATTGGTGATTCTAACCAGCTTTATCGCTTAGTTTCTAATTTAATTGTCAATGCGATTCAATACACTTCACCTGGTGGCAAAGTAAATGTTATTTTAGAGAAAAGTGACCATTTAGTTGTGATTCATGTTCAAGATACAGGGTGTGGGATTGCAGCAGAAGATCAAAGGCAAATTTTTGACCGTTTCTATCGAGTTAACAGTTCACGCGATCGCGTTACTGGCGGATCGGGATTGGGATTGGCAATAGCGCAAGCTATAGCCTTAGCACATGGCGGTAGCCTGACTGTGCAGAGCAAATTGGGTACGGGTAGCATTTTCACACTGCGATTTCGAGAAAGAAATGCGACGTTGGTGAAGGATGCCATGAATCATTGAGGAATCGGCACATCCTAGAACTTGGGCGTTGGGCGTTGCACATTTATGGTATGATGGACAAATATACTTAACTAACTAGGGCTTGCTGAATAAGTGATTCAAGTAAACACTGTATATATTTTCGGACGAAGAAAGGTAGTAATGTGCAAGAAAAACAGGTGAAATAGCTCAAAATCCCTGCATTACCATCTGCTAGCATATACATAAAAGCTGAACTTGCTCCTCTCCCACCCTTGGAGTTTGAGCTAGCCAACAGATACAAAGGGGTTTTTTAAACTCGACCACACATGATTTTTTATGGTCGATGGCTTGTGCAATCATCTTTGATAAGTCGCTTCTTCAATCCTATGTTTTTAACCAGGGTTTTCTTCCCCTTGTTCTTTCCATTATCACTCCCTTTCCTAGCTCATAGAATTTGTTGGTAACACGATGATATTATACAGGGTCTAAAAAAACTTATTCGTAGAATATTAGCCATTCCATTTTGTTTAATATTTTAATTAAAGCTGATCTTGAAACTCAACATTTGCATCTGACTGCTGACAACTTAGAATTCGGAATGCAAATAAATTTTGATGCAAATGTCAATCAACCTAGAAAGCTTACCCTCCCGGCACCCATACTTGCTTCTTAAATTCGGCAAAAATTTGCTAACGGCAGCTTCCCCTTATAATAATCGCTTCCAGGTCAAGCAGAGCTTTCACTTTCTTCAACCTCCATCTCCAACTGATACACCCGCAAACTAGGATGTTCGCCAATCAGCCGCCAGCAATATCCCTCAAGGGTTGGGGTAGGTCGCACTCCCTGGCGGTACAGGAATATCGGCTCGTTTCTCATCAATGCGGTGAATATCTCCCGCTCTCTGTTTTTGCCATCATCCCAAATCAGGTGAGCTTTGCCGAAGTACCCCGCACCCATCAAACTGGCGAACACCCATTCCATGAGAGCTTGCTGCTGTTCCTGGGTTAGCGGGGATTGACCGTAGCTATCGATTATGGGAAGCTCGGATTTGGGTTTGAGCGAGGCGAGGAGGGCGGTGACGAGGTTGAGGTACTTTTTCATCCGTAGTAGAGATGCGTAGACCAAATATTATGCAATGGCGCAACAAATTGGAAAAAGTCTCGCACCAACTCAATACCTAGTCACAATTATATCAAAATGATAACAGTGGTTGTTTAGAAATTCAGGTCATCTTGGAATTAGATGAGCAAAATCTGGAAATTGTTCGCCACAGATTTTCTTAGTAATTCGATGCTGATGAGGGTTTATTTCGCTAAATTTCGGAAAACCTCGGATTCACCTTGCCCATCTATTCGATCGATTCTTAGCTATTCACATCACATATCGAGCCGTATCCTCACGAAATCACGGCAGTTTATCAAGAAATGCTACCATGTCAGTTTTTGCGCTTCTTACGGGCAGGCAATCCAGGGACAAGGAAAATCATGATGACCAGATTGTCAATTTGTAGCTTTGTCTAATTGTTCTTAGTGGTCGCTTAGGAATCACTGGCAATGACAGTTTTATTGAATATAAAATGCTTTTCGTTGGTTGTAAGTATGAAATACAATTAATTGACTAAAAGCTACTTAAATGCTATTAACGTAGTGCTTCGCTTTGGGGCGATGATGTTTTTTCTCCATAACTATGACTATCTCTCATCAATCACATCTAAATCTAATGAGCAAAATAGCCAAAATAACTAAAAATCACATCGAATGGTTTAAGGAACCGAAGGACTGCTTTTTCTACTATGGCAGCAACTGGTGTCCGGGTTGGGCGATGGCGCTACCCTTCGACTCCGCGAGCGTGCAAGGCGCCCCGCAAGCTACGGTAAAAGTGAACTTCCGTTGGCGCAGCCCTCGCAGAGGATCGTTCCTCAATGTTTCTTTTACCTGATCCGAGATGCTTCCGGTGACTGTCATTGGCTTCCTGCTAACAAAGCTTCTTTTCGTGGGGAAGGTCAAAGTCATCTGTTTGACAGTAGTTATATGGTCAATTCCTTTGATTGGCTTAAAATCAAGAAATTCAAGCCTATCTCCTGAAATTTTATGCACTTTCTCGCCACTAATAGCGTTGCACCAGTTCGCTACTGGTTTTTCTTATGCTCAAGTTTGTTGTGTTTTTCGCTTACTATTCTGGTGGCACTGCTACAGAAAATGGTCAAATTGTTTTCTTAGGTGACAGAAAACGTGATTAATGGGTAAGCAATTTTGAAAATTCCTAGTTTTTTGATACTCAAAAGAGTGCAAATACTAAAGCAACAGTTTTAAACAATAATTCTGTACCTTGCTGGTTTTTGGCTGATTCTATGTTTGTTATTGCCGTTTTCTGGTCAAAACCCCATTTGTCAAAATTATTTTTTGTTCCTATATTATTTGTAAACAAAAGTCAAGTTTTTGCCGTTAAAAAGCGAAATAAAATTGAGATGATATACTAAAAAAATAATTTATCGATCGATACCGAACTCGATTACCACCATGACAATAACAGCAGGATTCGCAACAAAGATGCTGCGGGCAACACTCGCTGACTACAACTTTTGGCCCCAATCTGAAAGCGATTCACCCCTTTCGATTAAAAGAGCTAAACTGCCATTGGATGAAGCAGCAATCCTCAGCAGAGATGCTTCAATGCGGAGAGCTGCAATCAAGGCGATTAATCCCCTCGCTCCTAGTTACAAAGCTCCGGCGACACGACGCATTGAATACAAAACTTTAGATGAGCTGTTTCAACCTTTGATCAGAAACTCTTTGACAGAGTTAGTAGGGATGGCAACCCAAGGTTTGGCGCTGGAAGAGCCTGTTTTACCAGAGACAGTATTTAGCATTTTGATGCCGATCGAACAGGTTGAATATCTAACTGAGCTTTACCAAACATTCACTCAGTTGCAAAATACTAAAGTCATCATGGTTCACGACGATGACGGTGACAACACAAGCCCTGATGCTTACACAACTCTGATGATTGCTGGAGAATCAGTGGAATCAGAAGTTATCCTGGCTCAGGCTCTGCTGATTCAAACCTGATAAGCGCCAAAGTTCTTTCTCTCTCTTGTTTTTAATCTCTTCTCTGGTATTGACTACAGAGAAGAGATTAAATCTCGTGTATTCACAAATTAAATAAATAATCATGGCTATTAGAATAACCGCTCCAAGTCAGCCAAGTATTCAAGTAAACTCTTTGCCTTATTCTCTAGCAGTAACAGCGATCGCAGACAGTAACACAAATACTGACGTTCGATTTAAACTCAACGGCACAGTGGTTGGGACAGATACATCCGCAACTAATGTCGGCACGACGGCAGCACCTCAATATCAATTTGGGCTAGTTATTCCTATTAATAGTGCTGGCGTTCACGTCATTGAAGTCGAAGATATCACCGGCACAACGCCTCCGGTAGTTCGATCGACAGCTCAAGTCACTTTTGAAGTCAAGGTCAACTCACCAACAATTGCGCTACGAGATCCTGTTCTTAATTCAGGACAAACTGTAGTAGTTGCTGATGTAACATATCCGCCAACTAACTCTTTTGTCCGTTTCATTCTCAATGGCACAATTATCAAAGAATCTCCTTGGGTTCCATTCGAGACAGCTATCACACAAAATGGAACTCTACGCGCTGATTTGATGGTTGGCACTAGCATTGTTGCTACTGCTACTCGGGATGTTGCTCTTATTCCTCCAGAGCCGGCAATCGTTGGGCCTCAAGGTCCAGTCGGGCCAGCAGGGCCTCAAGGTCCCATCGGGCCTCAAGGTATTCCCGGCGAAAAAGGCGATCGCGGTGATGTTGGTCAGCCTGGAACTCCCGGCGCAACAGGCGCGACTGGTGCAACTGGTAATCCTGGCGCTCAAGGGATTCAGGGAATTCAGGGAAATCCCGGCGCGACTGGTGCGGATGGTATGCCCGGTGCAGCAGGTACACCCGGTGCTACCGGCCCGGCTGGTGCTATCGGCCCGCAGGGTATTAAAGGTGATCCAGGAAATCCCGGCACTCCCGGTGAACCCGGTACACCTGGTGCGATCGGGCCGGCTGGTGAAACTGGAGCTGTAGGTCAGAAAGGCGATCGAGGAATTCCCGGTGCAACAGGTGCTCAAGGTGCGATGGGGCCGATCGGGCCCAAAGGTGATCAAGGTAATCCCGGTGCAGATGGTGTAGCAGGTTCTCCCGGTGTTGCTGGTGAAAAAGGGGAACCAGGCAGTCAAGGAATTCAAGGCATTCAAGGTTTGACCGGCCCGGCTGGTAGTCCAGGGCCTCAAGGAAATCCAGGCATTCAAGGTGAACCGGGCGAACGTGGCTTACCCGGAACTCCCGGCGCTCCGGGTGCTGAAGGTTTACAGGGTGTGCCTGGGATTGCCGGCCCCAAAGGTGACAAAGGCGATATCGGTAATCCAGGGATGCAAGGCGTTCCCGGTGAGAAAGGCGATCGCGGTGATCAAGGTCTAGTTGGCGCTACAGGCTCTCAAGGAAATCCAGGTTTAACCGGCCCACAAGGCAGTCCCGGAGTAAAAGGCGATCGTGGCGACCAAGGCATTCCCGGTGAAATTGGCGCAACGGGCCCCGCAGGCTTAACCGGCCCGCAAGGCGTTCCCGGCATAAAAGGTGATCGTGGCGATCAAGGCATTCCCGGCACGGTCGGCGCAACTGGCGATCAAGGTTTGACCGGCCCTCAAGGTTCCAAAGGCGATCGAGGTGATCAAGGAATTGCTGGCGACATCGGCCCTGTTGGTCCGATCGGTTTAACCGGCCCACAGGGTTCTAAAGGCGATCGCGGTGATCAAGGAATTCCCGGTGACATCGGCCCTGCTGGTTCGATCGGTTTAACCGGCCCGCAAGGTTCTAAAGGCGACCGTGGCGATCGAGGAATTGCTGGCGATGTTGGCGCTACTGGTGCTACTGGCCCGATTGGTTTGACCGGCCCTGCAGGCGCTAAAGGCGATCGCGGTGATCAAGGAATTCCAGGCGAAATGGGTTCGCAAGGTTTGCAAGGTAATCCCGGCACTCCTGGTGAACGTGGAGAGCAAGGAATTCAAGGTACACCGGGTGCGATCGGGCCGACTGGTCAAATGGGGCCCGCAGGTGTAACAGGAGCACAAGGCCCTCAAGGGATTCGAGGCGAAATGGGGCGACCCGGTTTAATTTGGCGTGGAAATTGGAACCCAACACTTCAATACGTCATGTTTGATGCGGTTGCTTATAACGGCAGCAGCTACATTGCTAACTCGCCAAGCTTAAATTCTCCCCCGTCGTTAACATCGACAGTCTGGACTTTGGGAGCTAAACAAGGCGATCAAGGTTTGCAAGGACTTCCCGGAGCTAAAGGTGACACAGGAGCAACCGGAGCAACTGGTTCAACTGGCGCTGCCGGAATTCAAGGTGCAACTGGTTCCGCTGGAGCACAAGGGCCTCAAGGTCTTAAAGGTGATACTGGTGCAACTGGCGCAGCGGGAGCTACTGGCGCAATGGGAGCTACTGGTAATCCTGGCGCTCAAGGAATTCAAGGAGTTCAAGGCCCGGTTGGTGCGACTGGTGCGACTGGTGCGACTGGTCCTGCTGGTCCTGCTGGCTCTGCTGGTTCCGGTATTGTCTGGGGTGAATGGGTTAATATCCCCGTACTAGCTGGAAGTGGAAATTTAAGAGTGCGTCGATCTGGAAATTTAATCCATCTGCAAGGAGGAACGCAAATAACAGCACCGAATACTAGCGGGACACCTAGCATTACTTTGGCTAATACCCCAGCAGGATTTGGTGTTGCACAGAGCAAACCGTTTGCTGTTTTCGCGAATCCATCTTCAGGAACTCACATTACTGTAGGTACTGTCACTTATGCGAACTCACTCATTCTTTTGAATTTCTCAAAAGAAGCTGGAATGATAAGCACGTACTACGCGATCGATCAACTCATCTCAGTTGATTAATAAATAGCAAATCGCCCTGTTTTACATAAAACGGGGCGATTTGCTATCTATTCTGCAATGTTAAGTCACAACCACACAAACTAATATGCTTCCACAATTAGCCAATACTTACAGTCCAGCAAAGGAATATCCTACAGGCTTCTGGTTTAGCAGTCCTAAACTCAACGGAATTCGGTGTGTTTATCAAAGATTTGGGGATATCAAAGGATTAAGAAGCCAGACTTTGACTACCCGATTTGTTGGACTCGATCGTCTTGAGTTAGCTTGTCAAACTCTGTGTGATGCTAATAATCTGTCATTTCTTGATGGTGAATTATTTATCCCCGGCAAAACACTTGATGAACTTACGGTGTTGGTGCGCGATCGAACCAACTATGACCTTGCTGATAAGTTTGCTGTCGAGTTTAGAATTTCTGCTGTTTATTCAGCAACAAATCCTAACATGACAGGTCATGAAATGATTACCTTGATGCGCCAAAATATTCCCACAATGGGAATGGTGAGCTTTATACCTCAAGAATTGATTCGGAGTACACCGCTCGGAGTTCTTGGCGAATATACGAAAATACTCAATTCTGGGATTTCTGATGAAATATTCCTAAGAAATCCTGACTCAGTTTATTCAGAAGTACGATCGGACAACTATCTGAAAGTAAAAGGAATAACAAGCGGAATCTTTACTGTTGTTGGATTCACTCAAAATCCTGTAGTGAATTTTGTCAGTTATATGTCCGTTGAAGGTATGGTGAATGGAATCAATAAAATTACTCGTGTTTACGGCTTAAATGATGAAGAGGAACAGGATCTCTGGATGAATAGAGATTCCTATATGGGTAAACAAGTCCAAATCGTTTATATGGGGTTAAGTGCTACAGGGAATTTACGAACCCCTGCTTTGGGTCGATTTGTTTAAGGAGAAAGTTTGAATGATGTTGCCACAATTAGCAAATACTTACAGCCCAGCAAAAAACTATGGGGTAACAGAATGGTTTAGCAGTCCCAAACTGGATGGAGTGCGGTGTCTGTATGAGAATCCGACCAGTGGATTGAGAAGTCGCTCGGGCTTGACTCGATATTTAGGAATGACTGAGATTGAGGAAATATGCGAAAGTATCCGCTCGACTAATAATTTATCTTTTATAGACGGTGAGTTGTACATCCCTGGAACTATTTTTGATGTTATCTCAGGAATTGTCCGCAGTAGAAAAACTGTTGAATCTGTAGTAGCAAATAAACAAAAAGTTCAGTTCCGCATTTTTGCTATCGGGTTCAATCAATTCCCGACAATGGAGACAGTTCATGAAGTAGATCAGGTCAAGCAAATTTTCCCGGCAATGGGGAAAGTTAGCTACGTCCCTCAGAAATTAATTGAAAATAATCCTTTGGTAATCCAAACTGAAGCTGAATTGGTCAAAAGTTCTGGACTCTCAGATGAAGGGATAATGCTGCGGAATCCGAACTCTATTTACTCCGGGGTTCGATCGAACCATCTCCTAAAAGTGAAAAACTTTGTTAAGAACAACTTTACGGTGGTTGGGTTTACCAAAGGTAGTGGCAAATATGCAAAGTCTCTGGGTAATTTACTGATTCGGGGAATGATTAACAATCAAATCATCAATAGTCGAGTGGGGACAGGATTTACTGACTTGGAGCGATCGACAATATTTGCAAACCAAGCTGATTATTTAGGCAGAACGCTGGAAGTGGTTTATCTTGGTGTGACTGCTACAGGCTCTTTACGGCATCCAGTATTCTCGACATTTGTGTGAACCAAAATAGAGCAAGAAAAAAGCTTGAGTAGTGTACATCTACTCAAGCTTTTTTCTGTCTGGTTCAAAACTATTTGACGATTCCTACAAGTTCCGGCACTTTCCCCGCTAATTTCCAGCCTGTGCTAGGCGAGTAAACCGGGGTGCTAGCGTTAACTCCCCAGCCTGCTAGTTCACTTGTTGGTACTTCAACGAAGGAACTGTCAGGAGCTTTGATTTGCCAGGTTTGCTCAGGATGACTCAAGGTTTTTTGCGCTAGCAAGTCGGCTGGAATAGGAGGAGGTTGAATGGCTGCAACAGGAGGAACAGGAGCAACAGGAGCGACAGATTGAGCAGTAGATTCAGCAGCAGGTGCAGGCTGTGGTTGGCTTGGATCTGGCTGAACTAAAGTCAAAAAGGATTTGCTGAAAGTCAACTTAGGTCTGCGAGAAGCTTTAAAAGTGATAGCTTCTCCAGTCCGAGGGTTGCGTCCTTGACGTTCAGGTCGATCGGTAGCTTTTAAAATCCCTAACCCTTCCAATGGTAGTTTTTCACCATTGCGGAGAGTGAGTGACATGAAGGCTACTGCTGAATCCCATACCGCGCTGATGGTACTTTCAGCAAATCCAGTTGAAGCTTTTACGTGGTCAGTTAAGGCAGACATAACTAATGTACTCGACAAGACTAATGAATATTTTAATTATGCACCATCAAATGATTAATTTGGTGGTAAACCAAAATCTTCTGGCTTATAAAGACCTGCTGGCATCTTGTTTTCTAAGAAATCGATTTGTTCTTGAGAGAGCGTTCGGTTATAGAGCCGAACTGTTTTGGTGATGATTTGTCCACTATCTTCCATATATTTGCCGTTGGTGTAACAGCGCATCTCACGAGTTTCCCCGATCGCAACTTTACTTTGGTACTCTTTCGGTATCCATCCAAGGGGGAAGTACCCGATATTTCTGGTACTTTCAGGAAAGCTCATATCAACCCCAAGTTCCATCCGCGCTTTTGTCTCACCCGCAGCAGGTTTCATCCGTTGAACAATCCGAACAAGAACATTTTGCCCTTTCCATTCACCTCGGCTCCAGACACTTGGAGTTTGTTTGTGAACGTTGTATGCGTTGAAATAAGGCAAAGTATCAGGATTTTCTTGTAAGTCCATGAGAATTTCGTCCCTGAATAAGTTGAATACCAACGACCCAGTGCTAACCTCAGATGCTCCGGTATGAACCGCTCTCCAGTAAGCAGCAGCCCAACTTTTTTCAGTGAAGGGCTGACCGTCAGCATCCGCTAATTGTTCTAGCGCGGAGTCTTTGAGAGCTTGAAATTTAGCAGACACCTCACGAATTTTGGTAGTATCACCATCATTTTGAGTTTTCCATTCGATCGCAGCACTCATTTCTATCCGGTATGCCTTGCGATGTTCAAAAGCAAAATCGGTTTGTTTCTGATCGACCACAACGCCCACAAAAAGTGCATTCTGAAAGGAGTTGATGTCGAGGTTGGTTTCCAATTGAGCTGGTCGCCAGTAGGTATTGACAACTCTGACCAGCCGGGAAATAGTATCGATCGCATCGTCGGCAACGGCACAGGGTCGAGTTAAATAAACCGCATCCTCTTTAAAGTCTTTAAGCCAGGGGATTTTCCCGCCGTCTCCGAGAGTGTTGAGATAGTCAGTAACAGCCTGCAAACCCTTGTCATTATTCGGATATGCGGATTTTAGGGAGTCAACCGCGATTTGGAGTTCCTGACTGAGAAAGTCAATGATTGACATTTCTTTTGGAGCTGTCTGCATCCCACCGGGAGGAATCATCAGGACTATTCCTTCAGCTCCCGCACCTCGCGCCCGACCCAGAAGTGAGGCAACAATCCCAGTGCTGTCATTCATGCTTTTAATGGCGACTTCTTGGAGAGTTCCAGGCAGCGCCATTTTTGGAAGCTTGTCAACGGATGGAGGTGTGTCAAAGTTATCGATCGCATCTCTCAACGCCGGATACTCCTTGGATGCAATCAACTGGACGAAATCTCCATCAAAGTCTCTGCCCAGACTCAGCATGAGTTTTGTCGAAGCTGCCATCAATCCATAGCCTTTGGCATAAGTGCCTTCATGACGGTTAATCCAAAGCTGACAATCTCCCCAGTGGCGCATGGGGTTGCAAAATACGATGTACTCACCGATTGCCATCCCCGGTGCACAAAATACTTTTTCCGTAAAAGTCGTTACGTTATTAGCGTCCGTGCTTTCGTACTTTTTAAAATACTCATCAGGTTGGGACATCAGTGACCAGAAGCGAACTCCGGCTGCTTTGGCTAAGTTGAGCCAAACAGCGCGAAGTCTTTCTGCTACTTTGGTAGTGATATAAGGATGCAGTAACAGCCTGCCTTTTAGGTCATATTTGATAATTTCCATCGCCGTGTTGACATACTCTGCCTCTGACTGAATACTATCGCCCTGTTCACGTTCTTGTGCTGCTTCTTCTTGATGGATTCGCAACTCAGTAGCCAAGGCTTGAATAGAGTTAGTAGCTGCTGCTAATTTCTGACATTTAGCTCGTAGCTTGGTAATAATATCGTCTTGTTCCAGAGTTTCAAATTTGAACCATTGAAACAGCATCCAGCCTGCTTTTGCGGTGCGCTTTTCTGCTTCAAATACCAGCCCGCATAGCAGTTTATCGGTATAGTTTCCGAGTGCTGGTTTTTTGCCTTTCAGCGAACTCCAGGGAATGACCAAATCATAGCCTGATTCATCTAACAGAGGATTGTAGGCGATCGTCCCTTTTGCTACCCATTTTTTAAATGCTGCTATCCGAAACTGAATAGGAATATCAGCATCAATCTCATCAGGATTAAATTCTACTGTTCCCGCACCGAGCAATTGCATGAATTCTCTGGAAGCTTTTGCGTGACTGTCTCCGCTGTTCCAGTGCCGTTTATTTACTGGATCATCTTGCGGATTGCCGTTACCATCTTTGGCTGTATCATCAACTATTACATAGTTGAATTCGCGACCAATTAAATGCTTACATCCTGTGTGAAGAATGCTGCCGTAAATGATTCGTTTCCATTGTTCCGTTTCTAGAGTTCCATAATAGTCTTTCCCGATCGGAGCCAGATTGAATGTAAACCTACCATGATTGCGGGAATTGCTAGCTAAATCCAGTTGATACCGATCAACTTTTTTATTAGCTACAAAAGGATTTAGCAAAGCTGCATTTTTGGTATTTTCTGGAATTTCACCAATGCAAAATCTATCTTTTCCAACGTCTTTGTGCAACCCTGAAAGCAGAGTATTTCGCAAAGTTACTTTGGGAGTATTTGCCCATTCTTTCGCGACGCAATCCCACACAGACAAAACAGCAATAGTTGAAATTTTTGCTAGTGTTTCGTCTGCGCCGTACCAGTCGTATTTTAGGTCATATTCAGTTGGCATATCTGATTAAATGAAGTCCATAAAGTTGAGTCTACCTGTTGCTATTCTAGCAACTTTGTCGGCTCCTAATAATGCTGCAATTTCTTCTTGTCCAGTGACTTGAATTGGATTATCAGGATGAGTTAGATTATAACAAATGGCATACTCATTTTTAGCATCTATCCCCAGTCCAATAATTTGGCTCATAGCAAGTCGAGCAGTGTCTCGCATCTCTTTAGCTGAAGCTTTGAATTTATCCAATATTTCGATCGCATTAGTGTCGTACATGGCAGCTACCATCAAATTAAATCGATTAGGATTGTCGGCTAAATCTCCAAAGATGTAGAGAGTTTTTGCTAGGGAGGTTTTGTTTCGCATGGCTAAAATAATGATGATCGAGACAATCAAAATAGGGCCTGCCATTGCCAACAAAAACATCCAGGCTGTAACATTCATATTTGTCGTACCAAAAACAGTCATCAACAAAGCTTCGTTGATTTTTAAAGCAGAAGCAGCAAAAAATCTTAGTGCTTGAGCACCAGAACTTCCTGAAACTTTGAGTACGATCGAAGTTACGCAATGAGTGAGAGCTGAAATTAAACTCGCTGGCATTCCAACCAAATTCATGCAAGTGGTTAAAAACCAGCTTGCTATGCTAGAAATTATGCCTGCTGTAATGCCTACTGTTGCTAAAGCACCCCCTACAGCAACGATCGGCGCTACGACCGGGACAATTACCAAAGCGCTTGCATTCACTTTGATACTTCTGATTGATAAGATTCGATCGTTATAAATTGAGTTGATATCATAATTGCTATGACCTATTACGGTTCCACCTCCTGTTCCTGTATCTGTGATTGTTCCTGTGGGAGGAGTCCGTACAATTCTGGGAGAAGGAATAGGTGCGTCACCCATAGCAACCAAGCTTTTAGCAACATTATTGTATAAAGCTCTGATTCTACGTCGATCGTTTAATTTTAGTCGCTCATCTTGCAATTCTTTGTAGTATTTATCTCGTAATCTTCTGGCTTCTTCTTGCATTTGAAGCTTTCTTTGGTTAATTGATGTCCAAGCAGAATCCATAGCATAATCAATTTTGACTCCTAGCTTGGATAACTCTGGCAGATTTAAGCTGCTGTTGAAAGCATTGATGACATCGCCATAAATACCTTTTTCTGTACTGGTAGAAGTTAATGTAGCCAAAGTTCTTTCACCGGCACCTGCCAAATTAGGATAAAGTTTGCTGTTGTAGGCACGATTGATACCATGAGATGTTTCCAAAAATGCTGTACCACATTGAGCTATCAGCATAGGAAATGCTGCTACATTTTGTGATGATTCAATCCAACTCAGAATAACTTTGCCTACCGGATGGCTTAATATTCCTTGAATTAGTGGCTGTTCCATTAACCATTCTTTTGGAGCATCCATTATCTTTTTGATGTCAGTAACTCCTTTTAAAGCCTGAAAATTTGCCCAGACATCACTTATTTGATCGGTAATGTCTGGAGATTCTGGCGATTCTATTGGCATAATAACTGCTGCTACTGGATTACAATATTGTAGTTCAATTTGTACTCAGATAGCTTAGTTTGCCAAAAAATAACTCAAGATTCAGCCTTTGAATTTACTTCAAGTTTTCAAACTTTCTTCTTTGGCAAGTCGATCGCACTCACTCAACTCAGAAGTTGAATTCCGTGCTAGCCATATCCATGTTACCTCATGAATTTTTGCTAACTTATCAAGTTCTTCCCACAAATCCTGGTTGGCGTTACGTTTCCAACCTTTAGCCATCGTGTTTACGACGTAGGTGGAATCGGAAAATAGTGTAACTTTGCAAGGTTTCTTGAGAGCTTTCAAAGCTTCGATCGCTGCTGTTAATTCCATGCGGTTGTTAGTAGTGGTTGTGTCAGATTTACCACTAATCATTTTCTTGTTAGTTTTCCCTGGAATTGTGAGTATTGCAGCCCAACCACCCGGCCCTGGATTTCCTGAGCAAGCACCATCACAATGAATGTTGACTACAGTTTTTGTTTCACTTACATTCTGTGTCATTGATTTAAAAAAGTAACATCAAAATCTAAAAGCGAAGCTACTTGAAACCTGAATCATTGCTATAATAGAACAAAGATTTAAAGATTTGCTATGTCTACACACACAGATTTATTGATAGAAAACTTGCAGCTACAGGCAGAAAATAGACGACTGAAGCAGAGAGTAGAACAGATGAACAATTTGGTAGTTGAAATGCTTAACGAGTTTAAAGATCATCGACCAAACGGAACTCTGACTGAACAAAGTAGAGAATTCATCCAACTGAATGGTGGCGGAAGTCTATACTTTGTTCAATATGTCGATCGAAATGGGAAATCCTACATATCAACGGAAGGATTTACACCAGAAGGTGATATAGCTCCTAAGCTTTTCTATTTTGGGTTTGCTGTGTTTTTTCTCGTAGAAGAGCTGACTCGACAAGGATTTAGTTGTTTGCCGAGCAGGTTTTCAAAGTTGTTCGATCGGAATCCCAAGTTTTACCACTATGTCGTCAAGGAATTCCAACGGGTTCTATCAATTTAAGTAACTCATGTCGAAGTCACTCGGTAATAGTGTTTCAGAAGCTGTGAGTTCAGTCGAGAAAGTTTTCTCTGCATCAGCAAAAAGTTGATCAGCTTGTAACTGAGACAGATAGAATTCACTGTGATTGTTCTCCTTCAAAAAATCGGCAATAAAAGCAGCAATAAGATAGACATTACTGATGATTATATTTTCAGTATTTTCTATTCTTAAAGCTTCCATCTCAGAAAGACCGATCGCATACATACCATGAGGGTAATCAGGATAATCTAAATGGTTGCATTCCCGGTGGTAGGTTTTCCATTTTTGGGTAACAAGAGGCTTAATAGGTTCAAAGGATATGCCTTCAGGTAGCTGCTTGTCATTTATGGAACCACCCTCCATCAGCCACGGGATGAGAATTGCACCATTTATGGGTTTAGATTCAGCATCATCTGATGAATAATCACCATAAGTCGCAACTAACTGATGGATGAAAGCCTGGGTAATAGCGTCGTTGGTTTGTGAATTGCTGGCTTTAAAAGTTTCTAAAAGCTCTACGCCATTAACAACTATTTTCCAGGCATCTATAACTTTGGCATGAGCTGAGATTAGCCGAAATCTTCTTTCTCTTCCTCGATCAATTTCTAAATAAACAGCGTGAGCATCGCTATGCAATGACTTACTCACAAAACACCGCAGATTGAGTTTCCTACCATAACTCATATCCAGAAACAGTTTTTGTTTCTGTTTATGTTTCTGTTTCTGCTTTTGTTTGTTTTTGATTTTGTTTTTCCTAGTCATAATTTTGTTAAGTTACAATTTAAGGAAAAGTTACTTATGAACGATCGTACCCTTAAACAACGTTTTGAAAAACACATTATCTCTAATGTCGATAAACTACAATTTCCTCAACCCCAACTTGGCGACCCATTGCCTTCATGGATTGCCCATCCATTCTCAAGCTAAGGATGCGCTCTCTCAGGGCTTCTATTTCATCAACCGATCGAGTGGGTTCTACTTGCTTAGGCTGCAATTTCATGCCCTGATACTACGCTGTACCTGTGCTGCTGTTGTGTTGGTATGTTCGGCTATCTGAAAATAAGACAGCCCTTGACGGTACAAACGGATTTGCTTTTTTACATTGCTCATCTCTTTGCAACAATTACTAATCTTGAGGAAGTAAAGAAGCTAGAAACTGGAGACGCATTAAGGGAACAGTGGCTTGGGGAACGCAGATCGACAGACCAGCTAGAGTTACTGCTTCTCGTCTTCCAGGCGTTCTACGCTTTAATCCAGGACTGACTGGTGGCGGATTCATTCTCCACCAGTGGTCATAATGCACTCCAGCCAGGTAGGAGGGAACGCCATTAACCAGAGGCAGAGTTCGGGATTCAGTTTTTGGGTAGCTGATAAACGATTTTGCGATCGTAATGTACTTTCCAATGTTGTCAGACCAGCAGGTCCACCCTTGCCGTTGCTGGAGCTGTAAGTCGTTACGGTAGGCAACGACAAACACTCTCTGTCTCTCATGTGGCGCACCGCACTCCGACGCGCTGACAACTTCAATTTCTGTTTGATAATCAGCCAGGCGGAATCCGGCAATAATTGTTCGTAGCCCTCGATCGATAACCCCCGCTGGCTGCTCCAGAACCACAAAACTTGGTCTACCGATGATGATGCACCTGAGCGCTTCAAACCAAAGGCTTGATTCGATGTGGGCAAGTCCTGTTTTTTTCCCGGCTCTGGATGTGCCTGTGCAAGGGAACGAAATTGTGTAGACATCTGCTTGTCCTTTTACTGGTAGGTAATCTTGGATATCAGAATGAATTGGGATTTCTGGAAAGTGTGTTTTAAGAACTTGTTGGGAGTAAGGATTGTTTTCTACAAATTCGATCGTCTCAAATTTAATTTGAGAATTAGAGTTCACTAAACTTCCTGCTAATTTCCAAGCTCCTATTCCCGCAAATAAATCAACGCATTTCAGTTTCATACTTGTGACTTTATTTTAATTTTATCATTTACACTTCGTGTTTGGGAAGTAGTTTTGAATTAACAATTATGACTAAAATTGTAATGATCTCTGGCAGTCGTTCCATCAAAGATATCAGTGCTGGATTACTATCGATCGATCGAATAATGGAACTGAAGTTTTCGATAATTGTTGGTGATGCGGGAGGCGTAGATCAGTTAGTTCAAGAATATTTGCGTCAATCGAATTACCTAAACGTTACAGTTTACTTTGCTTTGTGGGGCGGTAACGGGAAACCGAGAAACACTACTGACTATGTAACGGTAGGGATTGCAGGAAGCTATGTCGATCGAGATATAGCAATGTGTTCGGTTTGCGATTACGGTTTGGCTCTCTGGGATGGCAACAGTCGCGGAACCAAGGAAAATATCGATCGAACGGGAAGGAAAACCAAAATTATCCGAATTTGAAGCAATTGAAGTTTCCGGGTGAGGGCGCTTCGCGATCAAGAAGCGACCTCCTATCCCTGCAACTATCATGACTATTGCCGTAGAAAAATTTGAATTCGACAAATTCACGACTGAAAAAGTTAAGTTTGCGATCGATATTGACCGCGAAGTTTTCAATGTCAGTGAAGGTCTAAAGAATCAGTATGACCAACTAGACAATTCTCCGCTTTGGCGAGGCAAGTTTTCTGTTGAGGAATATCGACAAATGCTATGGCAACAAATCCAGAAGCATTTACCCAGATATTTCAGAACCGGATTAAAAGGTTTCTATGAGCCTAATTTAGTCGCTGATTCAGATATCTTTCGATCGATTATGGAATTAGCTCATGCTTACCGAGATACAGGTCGGCTCAAGCTGATTTATATCTCCGATCATTCCCATGCTGAACTTATCGCCAGATGCGTTGATTATGTGGCAAATCAGATTTTAAATTAGAATTTCGGCGCTACCAGGAAAGTGATTAATTCCTTTCCTGGTAAGAAGCCGATTTTATCAGCGATACCGGAAATAAGAAACAACCCTGAACCCTCACCTAATATCAAGGAGAATTATGTCACAAATTCATATCAATCCAATGAATCTTTTTCCTTATGATGTCAACAGACGGGCGGGAACCTATTTCGATCGAAACGGCAAGCGAGTTAAGGATGAATGTCTAGAAGGTCATTATGCTGTTGCTTATGAAGGTACAGACATTCGCTTGGCAACTTGGGCTGGTAAACAGCGCAAAGAATTGACCAATTTAGCTACTTATTTTGAAGGAGCAACAGTCGAAGAAAAACGTCAAATTATTTGGCAGAACATTGAAACTCAAACAGTTAATAGACATTTCCTTCGTTTCTGTGAGAGACATAGAAATGAGCCTTTATTTCTGTGGTATGTGAGTTCTTACGACTTACCTACTGCTCAATTCATCAAAAGATTTCTAGAATGGTATTGGTCAGAATACCCGATAATCAACGCTTAATCGAACTGTGGCTTCTTGCACGCTCGCAGAGTCGAAGGGCGCTTCGCGATAGAAACAAGAGTTTTTATTGCGGAGTTTGCCATGAGTTTAGTTACAGTTAAACCAACAGGAAAGAAAGTAGTTACCCTGATTTCTCGCCCTCGCCCTGACCAGTCTCAGTTTAATTTGTCGGTTAACGAGAATTTGGTTTGGCGAAGCGGTGTCTATGTTTGCGTAGATGGTAGGAAGGAATATCCTTTCTCTTGCGAACTCTCGTTATCTGTCAATGGCGATCGCATCCAGGTAGGTAGCCTTTATTCGACTGTCTGCGGGGTAGTTACTGTTAAGTCGATCGTCCCTTCAGCAACAATTGCTCAATATTTTGAGTATATTGTGGAAACTAAACAAGGAACTGAAGAAAAACTTCTGTCCTGGGAAATCGACAACCGTGATTTTCTTAGTATTTTCTGGTAACTTCTAGCACAAACAGGAAATCTTCAGCTATGCGGTTCCTGTTTCCCAATGCTCATGTGACGGTCATGTGATGGTCATGTGTGCATAGCGCGTACATACAGGCTATGTGAGTTAAATTCAAGAAAGACAAATGAAAATACTTCGTTTGGGGGATTTGATGTTGTTCCCCAAACGAAATGGAAAACTTATCCCTGTTTGACTGGATTGTGAAAAACAATTTCCCCGAAGCAGATTTCTGGCTGATTAATAAAGGTAGCAAGCATAAATTAGGGGAACCAGTTAAAGAATTTCAGCCTTATCTCACAGGCATTAAATGTCCAGCTTTAGTTTTGCCAGATTACGGTTTCTATCTGTGTCTGCACCTTCAACAGCAAAGATTATGGCAACAGTATTCGCAAGGTTCATTAAATCTTCAGCATCTTCGTCTCAAGAATGTCAAAGAGGTTTTCCGAGCGATTGGTAATCAGCACAGGATTCAACATCAAGCTCGTTTCAAGTCGTTTGTTCCATCTTCTGTGGCTGTCACTTCAGTAGAAAGAGAAGAGGTCTATGCTTCGCTGTAAAGTATTGAATTGGTGAAATTACAGGATTAATGAAATGGAAAGAATCAATTTCGGTGGAATTCAAGCTGAGGTGTTGGCGTTGTCCCCGCACCAAAGCTATTTTATTTTCCGGTTGTCCGATCGAATCGCTGTCCGTGGCATTTACACAAACCGATTTACTTGGGATGAAACAACAGATAATTTACCAGGTTTTCTATCAGAACGGTTTGTCTTATATGTGGGTGTCTACACGTACCAGGAAGCCGAACTTATCAAAAACACAATCACCAAAGCTGGCGGAACTCCCAACGCAGATGTCTTTATTTCTAGGTTCGTCCGTGGCTATCCCTATGAGGTGAGAGCGATCGGGCTTTCTCCTGAATATCTTGTGCAAACTCTACAGCATTATCCTCATCCTCATTCTGCTTAGCTACTGAAACATAGAAACATCAGAAACACTAGCAATCAGAGAAACGGAATTAAAAACTGTTTCCAAGGTTGTTAGTGTTTTGCTTCGCTTTGAAGTATTGAGTTATTTACTTAGAAACTTAATCATGGACAAAATCAATTTTGCAGGTGTTGAAGGTGAAGTTATCGAAACATCACCGCACGGCAGTTACGTTGTAGTAAGATTGAGCGATCGAATCACGATTGTCGGCACAACCAATAATCAATTCAATTGGGAAGAAATGCCCGATGCAGCTTCAGGATTTGAATCCTTCATCACGTACATAGGCATTCGATCGAAAACTGAGGCTACTACATATCTCAATCTGGTAGCTACAGTTGGCGGTTACACACTCCCGAAAGAAGCCGAACCCAGAAAAGCCAAGCGGATTAAAGATTTCCCGTTTGAAATGAAAATACGTGGGCTAAGTCCTGAGTTTGTTGCTGAAGTAATTCGCTGCAAGAAAAAGTAGCTGACCATTCAACTACCTAAAAGCTAAGACCTAAGTTTCTCTTTACTACTTCTGTAAGGAGAAACTTAGACTATCCACATTACCTAATTCACCCACAATTCTTATGTCTGACAAAATAGTTTACGATGTGATTCAACGATTTGAACTTATTGACGGTGTACCTCAATTGATTTCTACTGACATTAAAACAATTCAAGGTGGAACAACTTTGTTTTCGATCGCAGAAACTTGGTTAGCAAAGAATACTCAGTTAGTCCGGTGCTACACAGAACAATACGTTGGCTACAAAAACAAACGTGACAAAAGATATCAACTGGTTCTCACTCCTAGAGCAACTTCTCTTCAAGTAGCATTCCCCGCATCTAATTTGAGTGGCAAAGTTAAGTTTGTTACCGAAAACGATGCGCTATTTCCTTACGCATTGAAGGTGTCGATCGAGAACAAAGAAACTCTTATCAAGCTTCTTAATGACCTTTTTCCACAACACCAACAACAGCAGTAACAAAAGATGTATCCAAACGAACGTGAACGACAAGTTTTTGAATCTGAACGTGAGAAATCGGAAATCACTAAAAAGCTAAAGTTGGCTTTCAAATCGTTAGCTTGGCAACATTACCACGAACAGATGAGTGAAGCCGAGTTTAACAAACGTTGGCAAATCCATCAAATTCATTCGATGGATTACTATCGAACTGTTTGGTATCTCATGGAGAAAGGCTTTTCTATCCAAGCATTGTTAAACAGCCAATCAGAAACCTAACCTACTTCTACTTCTACTACCATGATTCAGATTGATTCAGAAACAGAACAGACAACTCTACGCCTACGTGATGCGTTCCGGGTGCTCGCATGGCAAGTCTTTGAAACAAATCCTGAGATTCGTGAAGATTTAAACCAGCGTTACACCAGATTCTACAGTCGCTGGAGACAGTGCAAGATTCGATCGATGGATCTAACTGAACTTTCTCTCTTAGCAACAGAAAGAGGTTTCTCGATCGAACAACTGTTGACTATCAGAGAATGTTACTACTCCATCGCGCAACCTTATCCAGACCCTTTTGCTGATGATTAATGGTTGACCTAGACCTAAGTTGATGATGGTGAGTTTATCTTTCCATCATCAATCGATCGATGGCTACAGCTACGAAAGAAAGAACCTACAGTAGTTTTTCTGTGAGGTTCGCTTCGCGATAGGGAAATGAGATAGGTATTCTACTTATTTCCGAATTTACTGTACATTTATCAAAGGAATTTCATCATGGCTATTGTTTTTATGTCCAAAACTGCCAAAAAGCGTAGTTTGTTGATTGATGCGCTTCGTATTCTTGCCTGGGAAGAGTACAAGTCTACCAACAAAGAAGCACTCAAGAATCTTCAGTATGGCGGTTATGCTGTGTTTGACAAAGAATGGCAAGTTGATGAGATTCATAACAAAGGTTATGAAGATCTTCTCGCCTTTGCTAAGAGTTTAGAATTTTCTGAGGCTGAGTTACTTTCGATTCGATCGAAATACTATGCCAAGAAAACTAATACTTCTGGTAGCACAGCTCCCGTCAAGAACAGCAGTTCATCTAACGGACATAACAACACCGATATCCCTGAAGATGTTGGTGAAGATGTTGATGAAACGCATTATGATGATAGTGCTCCGTTTTAGCTTTTCTTAGCACAAATTGATGATGGAGAGTTCTTTACTTTCCATCATCAATAAATTTTCATTGTAGATTCATTCGATCGACAACTAGGAAAGAGAAGAAGTAACAGAAGTTTTTTCGCTAGGGTCGCTTCGCGATAAGGAAGCAGTGAAATATTGTCATTAGGAGCCTAGTATCATGGAAAAGATGAAGAAAGTTATCCCAAATCTCTCTGAATTTAAAGAGTATTTGAGAGACTTAATTGTCGAAATGGAATATAGCCATAGTAGTTTGACCAATAAAAGGTTAGAACTTTGGTTGTTTAATAAAGTCCATCTTGGCAACGGACAAGTCAGCCTTGGGTTTTATGACGAAAGGTTGTATCAGCTTTGTCAGAGGCTTTATCCAGGCTGTGATATAGGTTTGTTGACTTATCATGGCAAAGAAAGAGGTGGCAGTTGTGGTTTGATTGCTCCTCATCGAGATCATGGGTATGGCAGACCGATCGCAGTCTCTCTGAATATTGGCATGGCAGAATTTGTCGTTGATGGCAAAAGCTGTGTGTTGAATGATGGAGAAATTGTGAAATTTAATTGTAAGCAACTCCATTCTGTCCCTCGCATTATGAGTGAGGAAAGATTTAGTTTGGTGTTGTGGCAATTGAATCAAGCCAAAGGTTATCGATCGCAAATGGTAGAGCCGATCGAATGGTAAAATAAAGTTAAATATTTTGGATTTGACCCAAAATATTTAACTTTATTTACTAATCGGTTAATGAAGAAACAATGGTGAACCTAAGCGTTTTGTAGGGCTTCGCCATTAGGGATTGAGTTAGATGTTGTGTACTTTACTTAGAGTTTTATCATGGCTATTCACATTTTGACTAAATCTGAAAAAGAAGCATCCAATATGAGAGATGCTGTTCGTATCATGGCTTGGTCACAGTTCAAGGCTGATAATGATACCGATCTCAAAGGTTTAGATTTGTACGAAGTTTTCAAGCGTGATTGGGACGAGTACGAGATTCATAAAATGGATCTGCCAGCAATACGTGTGTTTGTCAGCAAGTTGGGTTATACAGCCGAAGAATTGATGCAAATTCGATCGGAATATTACGCCAGCAAGAAAGAATACAACAACGGCAACAGCAACGGTAACGGTAACAGCAATAGAACGGATGTATTTTAGTTCTAGCAGTACCGATCGATAGTAAAGAAAAGCCTCAGTATCTGTCATGGATATTGGGGCTTTCAAATTAAGAAAAAGAGCAAGGTAAAGATTTTTAGTGAGGGCGCTTCGCGATAAGAAAGTGAGTTGTAAATTTGCAACTCACTATCCCTTACTTAGGTATTTATCATGGCTAATTTAGTAGAAACAATGACCACAATCGTAATCGCTGGTGAATTGGCAGCAATTGGATTGTTAGCAGGAACTGGATTGATTGGTTATGCAAAAGTCACAGCAGCCCATGTGCAGTTAGTCCAGACAGCGAAGCAAAGTAGATATGATGCAATTGTGAATTATGGTGAAATTAGAAGTGTAGCCATCTACACAGGCGAAAAGCCAGCAATTGCAGAGTGTTTGAGCGGAGTTTGTGGATCGAAAGTCACATTGCCCAGCGGTGTAAATATCAAATCGACTTTTAGAGGTATTGATGCGAAAGTTGCAGGCAAAGCAGGCAGCAATGTAGCAACCTTGATTAGTTGGAGTAGCGAAACCAATAGCGGAATTGGTGGCAGTTATGGCCAGCATGGAACTATTACTTTTAGCCACCCCTGGACAAGAAAGAAATTTTGTTTAGTTAGAGGCGGAGCTCATGGCAATCTGGGCGAAGTTGTGATTAAGCAAGATAAGGAGTGTAAATAGCAAAGACAAAGTAGAAGAAAATCTCTAGCACCAGCTAGAGATTTTTTTTTAGACCCACGTAAACATTATTCATCACCCAAAAAATCATGAACAAGAAAATTGTCGGTTTAGCAGCTTTAATTCTCGCTAGTTTCGCTTCCTGTCAATTCATGAAACCAAAATCAATAGAAGAAATTCCCGCAGCACCAGTAGTCAAAGCATTGCCTCAAGATCCATCACTCCAGGTTTATTTCAATCAGTCTCAAGTTTCTAGCTACACTGAGCCTTATCGCCAAATTACTCGTCCAGGTCATGATTTAGAACAGCTCATGGTCTATTCCATCAACAGCGCTCGTGAAAGTGTCGATGTCGCAATTGAGGAACTTCGTTTGCCTCGAATAGCGCAAGCTCTAGCGCATCGGCATCGCTCAGGTATCAAAGTTCGAGTCATTATCGAAAATCTCTACAATCGTCCGATCGCTCTTTCTCCCTCACAGGTAGCAGCGTTGCCCAAGCGAGAGCGCGATCGCTATGCCGAACTCGTTCACCTTGCAGATAGCAATAAAGACGGTTCACTTTCGGATGCGGAAATCTCCAGCGGTGATGCTCTGGCGATCGTCCGTGAAGCAGGAATCCCGATGATAGACGATACCGCTGACGGTAGCAAAGGCAGTGGATTGATGCACCACAAGTTCATCATCATTGATGGCAAAACTCTCATCGTCACTTCAGCCAATTTCACTACCAGCGATATTCACGGCGATTTCAAGAGCGCCGAAAGTCGGGGAAATCCGAATAATCTGCTCAAGCTTCAAAGCCCGGAGCTGGCCAAAGTTTTCAGCGAAGAGTTCAGTCAGATGTGGGGAGACGGGCCTGGCGGAAAGCCAGACAGCAAATTTGGTGTGAAGAAGTCTGCTCGCCCGATCGCCAGAGTTCAAGTCGGCGGTGCGACCGTCGCGGTTCAGTTCTCGCCGGCGACAAGCAAAACTCCCTGGCAGCAGACACCGAACGGATTAATTGATCGGACTTTAGCCACCGCATCCAAGTCCGTCAATCTGGCGCTATTTGTGTTTTCTGCCCAGCAGTTGGCAGACACATTGGGAGCTAAATCCCAGACTGGAGTAAGTATCAGAGCTTTGGTTGATTCCAGTTTTGTCTACCGCCCTTACAGCGAGGCGATGGATATGATGGGAGCCAGCTTGCTTGAAGGCTGCAAATTGGAAGTCGAAAACCGTCCCTGGAGTCAGCCACTGGCGACGGTCGGAATGCCAAAACTCCCTGTAGGCGATCGACTGCACCACAAGTTCGGTGTTGTTGATGGAACCAAAGTCATCACCGGTTCTCACAACTGGACTGAAGCGGCCAACCGGGCAAATGATGAAACGCTGTTGGTTATCGAGAGCTCCACGGTCGGCGCTCACTTTGAGCAAGAGTTCGTAGCTTGCGGGCGCGTAGCGCATCGAGTCTATCAGAATGCAATCCTCGGTCTACCGCAGCGCATCAAGCAGAAAATGGATTCACGGAAATCTGAATGTAAGTAGATAAGTCTCCAGCCCTCGCTGGAGATTTTCTGTTCTCTAGCGCTTCGCGTTGATGAGTTGATTTCTAAATAAAAATTATGTTGCACCTCAAAAACTATTTCTCTGTTTGTGAACAATATAATCTCGTTGAACTTATCCGAGATGTAGTCAAAGCTAACGGCGGAATAACAATTCCCGTAATGCCATCTGGTCAGAAATTCAACTGTCGCCAAACCAGTTGCGGAATTGTTGGCTGGCTTTCCGATCGAAAAGGCTACCGTTATTCCTATACCAATCCAGTAAATAATCAACCCTTCGCACCAATGCCGACAGAGTTGGTAGATAGTGCTCAACGTTTAGCCCAATTAGTTGGTGAATTTGATTACCGGCCCGAAACCTGTCTAATCAACTTTTACCCAGCCACCGGGAAAAGTAAGTTAGGTTTGCATCAAGATAACACCGAGAGCAACCTCAAACCCTGCATCATTTCGATATCTCTCGGTGATGATTGCAGTTTTGTCATCGGCAGCAACCGCAGTCGCAAAGATCCACTCGACGGCATCCTTTTACGATCGGGCGATGTCGTTATCTTGCACGGTGACAGCCGTTTAGCCTATCACGGAGTCCAAAGAATTCTTCCCAAAACCTCGGACTTATTGAAGAACCACGGCAGATTAAACTTAACCATTCGCCAAGTTTATTAGCCAAGAAATAACACAGAAATAAGTAATGCTTCGCCATGAGTTGTTGATTCTTTTTCAGAGAAATAACTCATGGCAGCAAGCAATATTCCTGCTTTACAACAACGAGTCAATCGAAGTCTTAACCGCGAGACTCAATACAATTTTCATGAACCGTTTGATGTGAAAGAGTACCACACGGCGATGATTACTGGACATCGCTGGTTCGATTACAACATTCCGATCGATAAACTTATCACAATGGCAGTGAAGCAAGGCGTGACTAAATTCTTGTGTGGTATGGCGCTCGGCACTGACCAAGTTGCAGCAGAGATTTTAGTTCGGCGTAAACTCAAATGGACAGCCGTGATTCCTTGCGCTGATCAACATCTTCTCTGGAAACCTCGTGAGCAAAGTCATTACAAAAAGTTGCTGGAGCAAGCAACTGATCAAGTCTGCCTTTACAAGAATTACAGTCCAGGTGTCATGCAGGCTCGGAATGCTTGGATGGTGAAACGATCGGACATTTGCCTAGCAGTTTTTTCCGGCGATCCTCACGGCGTTGGGGGTGGAACTGCCACAACTTTTGAGATGGCCCGCAATCATAATCTGCTCATTTATCAGTACGTCCCGGCTGAATCTCAGTTCTTAATTGTTGAACCTGCTCACCGTCAGTTACGCCTCTTCTAGCTGTTTTTCCTCACATCCCCCCTTATTAAGGGGGACATCTGACCAACCGCAAACTTAACCAAAAACTCAACCAGAAACTCAAAATGAAGAAAAAAGCAGTTATAGCGCATATTCACAGTCGCATCACCAAACTTGCGAAGGGTGCGATCGAACGCGGAGACATTCTCACTTGCGATCGCATCTCCGACAGCTCTTACTTAATCAAGCGTTCTGTTCCTGATAAAAATGACGGCAAACCACAGACTACCAAATATACTACCGTCGCTGCTGCTAGCCTGCTTTATCTTCTCAATTCCTACGCTTTAGCCAACCCCATAGCAATAACACCAGAAACAACACCAGAAACAGAAACAGTTTAGAATCATTCAGAAACAGAAACAGAAACAATGCTTCGCTGTAAGGGAGTGTTCTGTTTTTGTTTGTGTGTTTAAATGCAAAACCATTCAGCTATCTTCAGATCACCGCAAACTTGGTCACAAGAAGACATCGACTATCTTTTAATAATTGAAAAGATATTCGATGTTGACGCGATCGTAGAAACGCTTAAATTTCGCTGCATCTGTGACTGTCAGATGGACAACGATTCTGATGTCAAATTAGCGTTTGTGCGTTGATTTAAAGCCAAAGTCGAACACATGAGCAACGATATTTACAACGTCGTTGAATCTGAAGCTAAGGTTTTCCGAATTAATTTACCTTCGCTCTGACAAACGCTCTGACAAGAAAACCCCGGCGACGCTTCGTGAAGGCTTCGCCGGGGGGTATTGATTTCTCTATCACTCTGTCCAGCAATCTATCAAAGGTAAAATATGTCCATCCAATCTTCAATTACTGTAGCACAAACTGTTCAACAATTAGCAATCGATTCTGAAACTGTTGAGACTTTAGTTCCTGAGAAAGTGGCAGACCGGATACTACTAGAAGCGATCGGCAAACTGATCGATCTGAATGAAATCGTCGATCGGCTTCAGGCATTAGATTGTCTACAGTGCAGTTTATTTACGCCTGACCAAGTTAAGTTTGCTTTTCTGAAATGGCTTGAGAATCATCTTGAGTCGATCGAAATGCAGCCTGAATGGTTCATCAACAAGGATTTCAAGCATTTCGATCGATATCTACCGTTTGATGACTTACAAGAAGCAACAGACTTGAGAGAGTACGACGTTGATTGTATCCATCAAGAACTTGCTGATGCTCATGAAGCTGGATTATTCGATAATTCAACGCTTGAAGATGAGTTTACTGGAACTCCGCAACAAGCAGCACTAAACGCTCTTAGTTGGTAGAAAACCAGCACAGACACACAGAAAAGCGGTTAGCGTAGGACTAACCGCTTCAGATTCAGTTCAGGTATTTCTCACCCCACAATTCTAACATGAAACATCTCCAAAAAATTGCTGAAATTCGCAATCAAATTGAAAGATTAAAAGTTGAAGCTGAGGCGCTCGAACCTGATGCTATTCTCGAAGCTTTCGAGATTATGGAATCTGAAAACTCTCGCAAAAACGTTGTTTATAACGACGACAATGCCAAAATCGTCATCCAGCTCCGAACTCGCTACGATGACAAAAACCTTACCGTTACTCGATTGGACGAAGACATCAATCGCGAATACGATAAACTGTGTCGATCGAATGCAACCGCCATCGAAAATAGTGACTCTTACATCAACGATTTGAAGGAAATGCTTGCAGAAGCAGAAACAAAACATGAAAAACTTCTCAATTCTCCGTACTTAGAAACGTTACGGAAACAGAGGGCGATCGCAATTAAGAAAACGGAGCATAAAGTGCCAGGTTTAGCGGTTTATGTTCACTACCTAAAACGCTAAAATCAACCTAAAGGGATAGTATTCATTAAAATGCTTCGCTTTAGGTTGTTGATCCTTGACAATTCAGATCTACAGTATTCTACGGTATTTCTACAATGACAACAATCACAATCAATGAATCCAGTTTTCAAGTACAGCCCTTTGTCCGCTACAAAGAAAATCGAGTCAAAGGTTACTTTGTTTTAGAAGGTCAAGAATTTCCTTCGCTGAATATGGCAATCGTAAAGATGAATCATCTAACTTTGACGATCGATTCGGTACTTGCTCGGTTGCCAATAACAGAAATCTGGGGATTTGTCCTTAATGATTCTGGGGGAACGCTTTCAACTTTCGTCACAGTAAAGCGTGATTTCCTACCGATCGAACCTGGCAAAATTTATGAATTAGGCTTTCTCCCATTTAAGACTGATCTAGGGAAAGGCTTCATGGTAAACGCTTTTCCTCGCAATCCTGTCAATGTTAACGAAAAGTACGCTTTAGAAGCTGCTGACGATATCCTCCACTCTGCAATTGAGTTTTGTCATGATGAAAACTTGAACCAAATAGTCATTTAACTTTAGCGTAGCTTGCAATTGTCTTTCCGATCGCCAGCTACGTTAAAGTTAAATAATATCCCAAAGTTAGGTAATGCTTCGCTGAATGGGATTGAGTTTCTTTTAACAACAGAAGCTTAAACAGAAACAGAAACAAAAACAGAAACAGAAACAACTCAGAAACGAAACCAGAAACAAATCATGGAAAACCCAATTATCATTGACGGATACGCATTCAGAATCCCCACTATTCCTAGTCGGTATCGCGCGAATTGTTCCAAAGAATTCGGAATGTTCGTTACTGGTGAAACCAAAGGAATGAACAGCAGCAAAGCCGAGAAAGCTGGACTGACCCGTGGTGAATTTGTCGAAATGGCAATTTGCGCGATCGGACAGAAAACTCTCACTTTCAAACCTCACTATGAAAATGAACAGTTTACCGAGGTCTGGGGAATCCCAGTCGCCGGGGGAATGAAGTCTCACTTTCATGAAAAATGTTCTGAGCTGAGCACGTTTCTTATCCATCGTCAAAGTCAAGACAAGATGAAAGGCTTAGTTGAATGTTTCAGTCGCGACGCATTCAATTCTTGGGTTTCTGAAGGTATGCAAGGTGATGCTAATGAATATGCACTCAGAAAAGCTTCTGATGCTTATTTCACTAACATTTTCCGCTTCGAGATGGTACAGAGCGAGGGTAATTATGGCCCTTACTACTACTTAGCCATTTCCACTCGTCCGATCACCGGTGCTTTTGAAGAAGCTGCCGTCAAAGCTGCTCGGATGATTTTTGAAGATGACCAGAAAGGGTTGACTCATTGTACCGATCCTCGACTCATTGAGAATCAAACGCTGTGCTTAGCTTCTATGCCATCTTCTGGTTTAGCTCTGCCAGCGGGTGCGGGTAGTAATCTCAACGGTAATGGCAACGGTTCTGAAGTTGTTGATGTCGAACAGCAACCTGTCAAGCAACTTAAAGGCAAATAATCTCTACTTCAGGGGAGCAATCCTCTGAAAGTTCAGATTAGGTCACTTTAGGTCACTTTAGGTCACTTTCAGTTCGATCGCACTCTGACTCTATCTGACTCAGGACGATGCGCTACGCGCCCGCAAGCTACGAACTGACCGGAACTGACCGGATCTATTCGACCTCCCACTTTCAAAATCTCTCTCACTTTCTAGCAAACACTCTGTCAAAGAAAGGTAATCTGATGCTGAAAATTATCAAAATAACAAGCGCGACTGGAAATCAAGCACACATTCTCAAACTCTTCAAAGAGTATGTGATAGAAATTCTGAAAAAAGCTGTAGCTGTTGCCGAAGAAAACGGTCAAGAATTTTTGCCTGAATTTCAAAAGTCTGACTGGGAATGGGTCACAGATTCTTCTCCCGCTGAATTAGTCGAAACAGTATCTTGGGCTTGGCACATTCGATCGAATGGCAACGGAACCGATGGCGATTGCACTATCTACCTCAAGTCTGAGCAAGCCATCCGAAGCCACACGTCAGAAAAGTTCATTGAAGCTGATGCGGTCTATGACCTGGATATCACTGTAACTAGCTAGTTTCTCATTTCTCTACATACACACGCGCACGTTAATTATCACGCGCGCGTGATTACCCCAACATCTAAAACACATGAGCAATATTCAGTGGACTGGCATCACGGCTAATCCCATCCATTTGGTCAAAGCCGATGGCAGACACGGCGGACACTGGTGTCATAAAATCAGTCCAGGATGCCTTCATTGTTATGCCGAAACAATGAATCTAAGTAACTACTTCATCTTTGCCAGTGGCTTAGCCTACAGCGGGACAGTTCCTGTCAACATGGTTTTCTCCTCAATCATCATGGAGAAGCTGGTGAAAACGAAGAAAGGTGAGAGAGTTTTCATCTTCTCCATGACTGATTGCTTCGGGGATTGGATCAGTGATGATACGCTGGATTTAGCTTTTGCTTATATGGTGGTAGCGTCCCAGCACACCTTCCAAATTCTGACAAAACGCCCGGAGCGGATGCCGGACTATTTTCGATCGGCAAAAGAACCCATCAGAAAACACGTTGAGGATTTGAGACGGGAACTGAAATTACCCCCGGCAGAGTTTGTGTGGCCGATTCCGAATCTCTGGCTTGGCACGACGATCGAGAACCAAGACTGTACTAAAAGAATTCCTTACCTTTTAGAAACAGAATCAGTAATTTGGTTTCTGAGCTGTGAGCCTTTACTAGAACGGGTAACGATTAAGAAAGAATGGCTAGATCAAATCGACCAAGTAATTATCGGCGGTGAATCCGGGCCCGGTGCGCGTCCCTGTGACCTGGACTGGATTCGATTCATGGTTAACCAATGTCAAAATGCTGAAGATGTGGCGATATTTGTCAAACAACTTGGCTCAAACCCCATCCTCAGCGCCTGCTATATCGACGGAGTAGCAACTACTTACCAAAAACTGAAGCTTAAAGATAAAAAGGGCGGGACGATCGAAGAATTTCCCGAAGATGTGAGATTTCGTCAGTTTCCTGTTCCGAGACAAATGTTGTCGTCTTCTCTCTCTCTCTAATCCTGCCTGAGAAAAAACCTCTGACCTGTGCCAATGGTTCGTCAGAGGTTTTTCTTTTAGCTACTGCCTACTCAACAAATATGACACTCACTAAAATCGGTGGACAAAAAATCGCTGCTGCCAAGATTGGAATTCCTGTTGAAGAATATCAGCAAAATCTTAAGTCTGGTCTGAAATGGTGTTTCTCTTGCAAATCCTGGTTAAAGCTGAACTTGTTTAACCAGATTAAAAATGCGCGCGACGGCAAAGATAACCGTTGCCGAAGCTGTCGTCGAGCTTTCGATCGCCGAAGGTATCAGCCTATTCCGTAGCTTGCGGGCGCGTAGCGCATCGGTATAAGTAAACCCCGAGGTTTCCCCCCGGTTCCTGGCAGAGATGGCGACAAAAATCAAGCTCGCAACCGCGTAAACTATGCAGTCTCCCGCAATAAATTACCGCGTGCACGTAATATCCCCTGTGTGGATTGCGGTCATTTAGGAGACGATGGCGTACCGCCCCGCAAGCTACGACTCCATGAGTATGACCACTACAAGGGCTACGATGCGGTCAACCATCTAGAAGTCGAATGTGTCTGTGTTCCCTGCCATGTCGATCGGGAAGGGCAACGGAGACAGGAAAAGCAATATCACAAATACAGTCCTAGTAAATAAAATAGGGCTTCGCTGTAAAGTTGTGAGTTTTCTGGACAAATAAATGGCGATTCGCATTCCTGACAAAAATGGTAAATTCTCTAACCCTGACCCTGACCCGGAATCTAAGTCAGAGTCAGAATCTTTTAATTCAAAGCCAAAAGAATCAATGTTCGCTAAATTCACAGCGAAACTATCTTGGGAAACCAATAATATTGAGCCTGACCTAGGGGAACTGTTTCCTTATTACAAAGACTACTGCTACATCTTTCTAACTCCTAACTGTGATGAAGAGTATGTAGGAGAAGGCTATGGAATCTATCGAGATTGCTTAGACAAATACGATGAGATTGGTCGGCGGTTGGCAAAAATGTGGCCGATCGAACAAGTGACCGAAGACAAGAAAATCAATCACAACAGTCGAGGTAAATGATTATGGCAATTCGCATTCTTCCCAAAAATCATCACTCCTCTGAACCTGAACCAGAACCTAAGTCTGATTCAAGTTCAGGCTCAGGTTCTGGTTCAGGGTTTGATGTTGATTTAGTATTTCAGAAATTAACAGCTAAACTTCGCTGGGAAAAGGAACATATTAAACCTGAATTGGGTGAATTGTTCCCCTCCTATGACGACACCTGTTATATCTTTTTAACACTTCAATGTGATGAAGGATATGTGGGAGAAGGTTATGGCTTTTACCACTCTCGCATACAAGAATATGATGAGATTGGTCGGCGTTTGGCTAAGCTGTGGTCGATCGAACAACTAACTGAAGACAGGAAAGTAAATCATTATAGTCGTGGTGCTAGGTAGCCAATAAGTAATGCTTTGCTGTAGGGGAGTGACCTTTTGCCATAGTAATATGTCACTTCCCTATCTCACGAAAATTGACAATTCAACTTTCATCCATCCTTCAGCTATTCTAGACGATCGACCAGCTCTGAGATTAGCTAATCGACTACGCTGGGATAGACTCAATATCGCACCAGAGTTAGATAAACTGTTCCGCTACTACCGCAACACCTGTTCGATTACAGATAAAACTCAGGGCTTTGAGGCTGCTAAGTCTCCCGAAACTTACGATGAAATAGGTCAATTGTTAGCCCAGATGTGGTCGATCGATCAACTTACAGAAGTCAGAAAACTTAATTATTACCGTCGTGGAGCTTCGCTGTAGAGCAGTAGTTTTTAGCTAATCGTTGACCAATGAATATTCAGACTTTAGAGCTTTTGGGACAAAACAGCCAGCAACAGTATAAAAAGCTGACAACGAAAATGTTGTTTGAGAGAGATATTGAGTCATTTTTAGGCTCAATATTATTCCCTTATTACAACCACTACTGTGTTATCTCGGTATTTGGTATCAACTATTCTCACTATCAATTTGGGATTTTTGACAGCGGTTGCCGTTCCGATCGGTACGATCGAATTGGAATGCTTCTGAAAAGAATCTAAAAGACTAGAAAAATTGACTGTTACAAACGCGATGTAACAGTCAATTGACTCAAAACACCAACTCAATTAATTGTACTCTAAATCTATGCAAGTATTTCTTACTGGAACCGAAAGACTTGAGAAAATGAACCAGGAAATGTGGACGCGAATTCATAATATCACAAAGCTCAATGCTACAATTTTGATTGGAAACTATCGTGGTTTCGATCAATTAGCATTAACCTTGTTAAATGTTTTAGAATATCCCAAAGTTAAAGTTTACGAAGCAGGAAGCGGTATAGGCTTCGGCTATCCAATCATTGATGTAGGTCGATATCCACGTCAAGATATTCTAATGAGTCGATCGGCAGATTATATGTTGGCAGTCCACGACGGTCTTAGTTATGGAGTACGAGCTAATTTACGACGGATGCCCGCTAACAAAACTCGAATCATTTTCGTTAACATTTGAAGCCATGAAACCAATCATTTTTGACCACAAGAATCCTAACCGCGATCGCAGCCTGAAAATCTTTGAGGAAATCCAGAAAGATTTGCTTAAAGAAATCAGGGGCGATCGCACCTATAAAATGCCTCCAAACTACATAAACTGGCATATTTTGAGCGGAATTCTCTCGGTAGCTTTGTCAAGTTGCAGCGCTGAATATGTGAAAGTTGATATTTCAGCATTTATACATAGCTACCGAACAGCTCTTTGGTTTATCAAAGATGCTCCTATTTATTGTTTGACTGAGCAATTGATAGAAGCATTCGATCAGACTGATGCTCTTTATAAACCTTGCGTCCTTAAAGATTGGCAACCATCGTTACCTACTTTTTTGCTAGCCATACCTAAAGGCTTGATTTATACGCCAGACGGTGCTGAAGTGGATTATCTCACAATCTCTTGTAGTGATTCTGAATATCCTGAATGGAATTCCGGGACGTGGCATGACATTCAAATTAAGCCGTTTTCGCTACAACACGATCGATATTTCCAGATTTGCACCGTAGATTCATTAGAAACTGTTTGGACTTCAGGAACTGCGGTTAAAGCTGACGGTACTTTGATTTACGATGAAAATGAGAGTTTGGGTAAACATACCATATCGATCGATGATAAAGCTTTTCTTCAACGCATCCGAAACTTAGTAATCAATGTGTTGTTGACTCTGGAATTTTCACCGTCATTGTTGACGACGGTTACTGAATCCGAAATCAAGAGAAAAAATAAAGGATTCCAGCCTATCGAACCAACTTCTTCTAGTGTCAGATATCCCCGATGGTTGGGCAAAAATTATCACACTTTCTCGGTAATATCCACAGACCAAAAAACTCATTTTTCTCCGTGTACCCACTGGAGACGAGGACATTGGAGGATGTTAGAATCAGGTGAAGGTAAGCGCTGGCGAGATAGTAAACGGCTTTGGATTGAACCTGTTTTAGTCAATTCTCAATAGCCTTTAATTAAGCATTAAAACTAAATTACAATAGATAAAATACTTTTGAGGCTACCATGATAACACCAGGAACTGTCTATAAGTGCTTTTCTAAATGGGTATTTGATGGTGATACTTTATCGCTAGATTCTCAAGGTGCAGAACTAAGAGTAAGATTGCGGTGGATAGATTCACCTGAATCTCAAAAAAATGGGCAAACTAGCACCGATCCCCGAATACTTAAACACTGGGAATGGGCACAAAAATCTAAGACAGCTTTGATGAATTATGTAGCCGGAAAATCAATAATCACGGTTCCGATCGAGAAAGATATATACGATCGCTGGGTATGCGATTGTTACTTTGACAAAATATCGGCAGCAACCAACATACAAATTCAGTTATGCAAAACTGGAATGGCAGTTACTTATATGCCATTTAATCGCTTTGCCTACAATACCCGCGAATTGACTGTACTCAGAGGTGTCATTACAGAAACTGCTGCTGCTAATCGTAAAAAATTAGGGCTTTGGTCAGAGCCTGACCTAATTCTTCCTTACGAGTTCAAAAAGTTAAATTTATCCTGAAAAAGAATGCAATTAGCTGAAAAAATTGTTAACTATATGAAAGCCAAAAATTACCAATTGGCTACACGAGCGGGAGAAAAAAACATAATTTATGTGGAAGGGATGAACCCGGACGGAACCCTCAATGCCGATACTCCAAATCATTTCAATGATGCCCGACTGCTTTTAGTTTTTTATGATGGATTGCCCCAGATCGAAGGTGCTTGGGAAGCAACAACCGAACCGGGCTACTACTACACCGACAATCCGATGAACCCTAACGGTGCCGCTAGAATTGCCTTTGGGCAGTATCGAGCTTGGCAAGTCGGCCTTCACGGTTACTCTCACCCGCACGAAGCTCTTATCCAGGTTGCACCTGTTCGCGTTTACCGAGATTGGAACCGGGACATGATGAGGACTGGGGATGCGATCGATGAAGGTTACTTCGGCATAAATCAGCACCACGGGTACGGTCACCCTAAGAACGACATTTACACCGCCGGAGCTGGATGTTTTGTAGGTCGCGATCCTGACGAACACTTTGATTTTATGGATCGCGTCAAGTCTGACCCACGGTATATTGCTGACCCAAATTTTGTATTTCCAACAACTATCATTCCAGGTGACAAACTCTAATCTATGGAAAAATGAAGCAAGAAACGCTTGATTATGTTGCGGGTTCGATCGGTATTATTGCAACCATCTCAACTTATATTTTTTGGCTAGCATCTCGACAAATTAAGGTTGATTTAGTCTACAAAATTGATAAGTTTTGTCACAACTTTAGCAAAAAACAAGAAAGCGATACAATATCTACTGCGTTTAAGTTACGGCGCTGGCAAGATATGAATAAACTTCGATGGATAACTTTAGAATGTAGAATGGAGGCTATTGAAAAAAAATTGGATATTGGCTCGTGCAATATTATTGAATCGATCGAAAGACAATTTGACGATGACGATGAAGGTCAAGACTAAATTACTCTAGAAAACTATGAACTTTAGAAAACCTACTCAAGAACAATTAGATATTTTGTCAACTGTTTTCGGGGGTATCGCAGGCATCGCAGAATTGCTTGTTGCTTGC
This sequence comes from Microcoleus sp. Pol17C6, assembly GCF_036701145.1. NCBI lineage: Bacteria > Bacillati > Cyanobacteriota > Cyanophyceae > Oscillatoriales > Microcoleaceae > Microcoleus > Microcoleus sp. Pol17C6. The sequence goes on along the minus strand of NZ_JAUBQH010000025.1, from coordinate 43,662 downwards.
AAATTCGTTACCAACGAACATGGTCAACTTGTTGCTGGGCTTGCATTAATTGTTTGGAGCTTTTTTAGTAACAAACCACCTCGCATTGTTAAGCTCAGAACATTTCCAATATTACTAGATGAGTTGGTTGAGGAATAGTACCATTAAGAATCCCACCACAATACCTAAGACAAAAAACAAAACTGCTAACTGATCCATAAATCTCATAGTAAAATCACGGTTTAGAATGATTTTACTATGAGATTTAGTTTTTGGTTATAAATTACGGATTGTTATTCATTTTCTCCGCTATAACCTTCAATGTTACTGCTGAACCAGCTACTATACCTATAATTGCTCCGGCAGTAAAAGAGTCTACTGGATTGACCAACTTTTGTTGCTTGTATGCTTCACTTGCCTGACGCGCCTCCTCTTGTAATTCTTGCATTACATCGGGGACAATTTCAACAGTTGCCAGTATCGCTGTTGTCAGGGTTCCGGCAAGAAATAAAGATTCGCCTGGTGTAGGTTTACGCATTTTGTCTCCTAGTTTTGTTTGATTGATGTACTACCATCGAATTGACGATGGACTAGAGGATGAATTGGACTTACCTCTTTTCCAAGTAATCCTTGAATTTAGCAATCAGAGAGGGTGTGCCGTACTTCATTACTATGTACTGAAAACACTTTTTCCCTACATCTGAATAACTTCGAGGCTTCCTTCTTCCCTGGGTGAAACCCAAACCGATTTGTATGAGTTTGCTGGCACTTGTATATTTATCGGATAATTCCAAAATGCGCTCAAAAACTGCTGTTTCTGACTCGTTTGGCAGTAATCTTGCGAAATCTTCGGCATCCCAGATAACTGGATAATCCTCTCTGGGTAAGGCTTTTGGAGTTATCTCGCTTTTGATAAGGTTATCCAAAGGTGATAATTCTTCACTTGAGTTATTTGCTGAATTATCTGGTAAACTATCCGTGTTGGGGGTGGATTGCGATCGGTGTAAATCTATTTGTCGATCGAGTTCTTCAGTCGTTGATTCGGCTAACCAATAATCCCAAGATACCGACTGATTTAATGCCCGATTTAGTCTATCAATTTCCGATTCTGTGTCTAATTCTACTTCACTTTCTCGGCTTTGCAAGTCAAGTTTTTTATCAGATTTGTTTTGAATTTTTGAACTACTGATAACTTGACTCGCCGAGTGAGTATTTTCTAAATTAAATAATTCATAAACCCATTCAGGACGTATCCAGTAAGGAGCGATCGAAATAGCTAAATCTTTGATGCACTCTCCTTCTTCATCTTTGATGCCCGAAATAGTTCCTTTGAAAAGTGGCTGATATTTACTGTCAGATCGTAACTGTAGTTTGATGACTCCTGAATTGACAGATTTACTGAAACCATCGCCCCCCCCAAAGGCAGCGTTAGTATCATTATGAGCAATAAAGATAGGTGCTTCTTTACCTTTGCGAGGGTCGCCAACAACTTTTCTGGTTAGTTTGCTGGCAGGTTCCGCCGTACCTTCTTCAAAGCCATATTGTGTCATTTCATCAAAGATAGAGGTCAGCCAATCATCCTTCAAAGTTCGGACTTTGAATCGATCGTACATGGCGTTAAGTTGTTGACCAACTTCCTCAAAATTTTGATTTGCGCCATAGCCAGGAACTCCCAACTTAACCAAAGTTTTCCAGCATTCATCATAATTTTGGTGAAAGTGAGGGTCAGCGATTGAGATGATTTTGTGACCATACAAGTAATGCCGGCACAGTGCTAAAAAAGCTGCGAAGTAACTTTTAAAGCTACCCATATCTCCATAAATTAGGATGGGTTTGTGCATTAGTTGTGCGATCCATCCTCCCTCATGTTCCTCAATCAATTTGATTAACTTCGATCGGACAGCAGCTATATACTCCGCTCTCTTCTCTTCTTCGGTTTTCTCTCTTGCTACAGCACCCGGAACACTATCAACAACAGAATCAGAAATCAAATCTGTTTCTGTTTCTGAGTGAGAATCAAAATCTGTTTTTGTTTCTGATTCTGGGGGTTGTGAACTTTTGAGAAAATGCTCAAGGATGGTGGGGTGATCGTGAGCCATGACTCGGACATAATTCTGCTGAGTCTCGGCTTTGTAGACATTGACTGAGGCATCGGCGCGGATTTTTTCTTTGACTACTACCTCCTCAACTAGAACCTCGGTGAGGGCGGAGTTAACAGCAGCATCAAGCGCTCGCTGTTTTAGTCGCTGCTCAAATTCCCAGAGCTCTTGCTGTTCGAGTTGTTCCTTTTTTTTCTGGCTGTCGCGCCAGCCGAAATATCCGCAGCCGATCGCACCAAGAGAACTGGCTTGCCTGACTCCTACCCAGCGATCAAACGGAAGCGGCATCAATGCCAGTCCCAAACAGCAAAATGCTCCGAAAAATGACCCGACCGTTACCCTGTTACCCATGTCTGACTCCTATCCCCAAAATCCAAAATCCAAAGCCCAATGCCCAATGCCCAATGCCCAATGCCCAATGCCCAATGCCAAATGCCCAATGCCCAATGCCCGATGCCCGATGCCCGATGTCCGATGTCCGATGCCGAGCCAATGACTAATGACTGATGACTAATGACTGATGAGTGATGACTGATGAGTGACGAGTAAAAATCTCCCGGCAGGGGTGATGGCTAACTTAACGAAACAACCGTACCAGCCAGGAGAGAAGTGTTATTTACTACCCGCACCAATGATCCACATGGCGAAGACGACGAAAGCTGCGATCGCCAAACCATGCTGCCAGGTCAGGAGATAATACAAATCCCAGAAGGTCAAAACTCCTCCGATTCCCAGTGCTGCACCGCCCGTTCGCCAGAGTCCGAGATAAGAGCGATCGGCGGGGGACATGAAAAACAGACTGAGAGAGCTGAGAACAATTGCCACAATTCCTAGAAAAAGATGCGCTTTCGAGAGCCGAAATAAATTTGCAATGCCGATGCCGATCGAGAAATTCACTACCAAAAATAGCCAGTTGTTGACATTTTTGAGGTGTTTCAGTTGCGCTGACGGCTTAAAAACGAGTGCTTCTGTCTCTGGTGGCAGTTGCTGTTGCTGTTGTTGTTGCTGTGGAGGAAGTCTTTTCGGCAACGGTGAAGTTTGGAAGAACATGATTAGTACATTTGTTAGATGGTTGACCGTACATTAAGCAACAATTAGGGCAAATTTCGATATTCTCTATTGCCGAAGTTTCAGCAACTACTAAATGTCCGTAACTGTTGGGTAGTTTTATGCCCGGTTCATGATTATCTGTTGTTACCCAACCTGTGTTTGTTTTAGCGTCTGCTGTGGTATCGATCGAACTAACCACTTTGAAAACTTGATGCTTTGAAATAATCAACTTTCACCTCTCATGAAACTACTAAATCTTGAGAAACCACGATTTATCTGCGAAGCAACACCCTTAGCTTTGCCTGCTATGTCGCCTGACCAATTTACGGCGACATTGATTGAATCCTTTGCTTTGACTGCTGTGGATGTTCTCGATCGACTATTAGCTACACCTGACGCTGAAATAAATTGAGGTTGAGAGTAGCTAGACTGACTAATTTGGACTTGAGAAGAGGTCGAACCGCCGAGAGCTGGATGGCTCAAGCCATGAGTACCAAATTTCAAACCGTATGCAGCTTGCTTATAGATATTGGTTCCATCTTCTTTCCATTTTTCTAACTCAGCAGCAAACTCTGGATTTCCTTGCATTCTTTGAGTTGCTGCATCAACTTCCAGAACTTTCTTAGCTAGAGCAGCAATTACTGTGTTGTCCCAAAAAATCTTGTCTTGTTCAACTTCCCCTGTGAATTGTTCTTGCTTTTTGGTAAGTCGATAATCTTGAACTTCTACGGTTGCACCGTATTTGGCACGGGCTACAGCAACATCTATCTGAGCTTTCTTAATCTTTTCAGCGCCTGTATAGCCAGCTTCCATCAACCAGGCTTGAAACTCACGGAAACAAATTTGTGCGTCAATGAGTAGCTTAAATTTCTCTTTGATTTCGTTGATGTGGTCAAGAAACCATTTTGCTTGAATTGCCCGATCGCCGATCGCAGCCCAACCTTGGGGAGTTAACTGATTCAAGTTAGCGGTTGAGATGTCGAATAGATCCTCCAACATCTGTTCACCCTCTTCATCAAGAGCGCCACCGACTAGGGTGGAGAGAAGGTAAGTCAATACATCTTGTTCTGGGTCAAGTAGTTGTTGCATTGTTTTTCCTCTTAATCTAATTGTGTTGGATCATTAGGCTCTAAATTGTCGATCCAGTTTACTGCCGTAGACAAAGCTGTTTTTCTGCTGTAAGAAACTCCTTCTTTCAGTCGATCGTAAATACACCAACTCATTTCCTTTTTTGATTCACTCCATTTCAGTTTGATTACCCAGCCTAAATAGTCATACTCCTCATCAGAATTAGAGTCAGACTCTACAACACCTCTAGTTTGGAGATTAAGCAAGAGTTTGATAGCTAGTTGGCTAACGGTGCGCTCTGGCAATAAATTCAACAATTTATCTAACATTATTGCTTACCTCATCAGATTCTTCATCGTCATAGTTCATAAAATCGTTAATCCACTTTTTAGCTGCCAGCAGGGAGGAAGCGGAGTCATAGGTCATGCCTTGATTGAGAAACCGATACATACCGTCATAGACATACCAGTTCCACTGTTCGCTCCAGCGTTCATCTCCGTCAATATGAAAGCAGCGCAGCCGGATAATCAATCCATAATGGTCATATTCGTCAGAGATTGGTGGATCTATCACCCATTCTGTGATTGCACCTTTCAGTTTTAGGTAAATCAACAGTTGTTTTGTGAACGCTAGGACGATCGAATCAGGTAACAGATTCAGCATTGGTTTAAGATTTTTACGCATTATTCGGGTAAACCATCCGGTGTTAGGTAAGCTGTAATTTTCACCATTTCTCCCGGTTCAGGTTTGGGAAGTTTGCGCTCAACTGCTTTCATTGCCTGAATCACACAAATTTCCGCATCACCGTAAAATGTAAAAATTTGGGTTGGGCGACGGCTGCTGAAAACGTAAATGTTGCGAGAATATTGATTTGTTGCTGGAGTTGTGCCGAATAGCCAATTAAACATCTATTTCTTCCTCAGCTAAAGTATCAACATCATCGGCTAAAAACGCATTAGCCCATTTTAGAGCTAGAGCGATCGCATCATTTTCAGTAGTAGCTGTTCCATTTCTAAGGATTTCAGCACCTCGACCATCGCAAACAAACCAATACCAGTACCAGTAATTCAATTTTGCACAGGCAACGATTTTGATTTCTAAGTTCATATAACAGAAAGTTTCTGCTACATCGGATTGATCCGGCTGCCAATTCCGTAGTTCATCTTTTTCGTGTAAGATTTCTACGATCGAACTACCAATGTTTTGAAGAATGTTGATTGGAACAAGATTCAAGATTTTCTTAAGCATTTTGATCACCTGGAACCATTACAAAAGGTACTTTGCCCTGAAGAAATTCGACTGTCCAAGCTTGAGCTAGAGCAACAGCATCATCTCTCGTATCTCCGATCCCAGTGTGTAGAATTACTTGCCCAAAACCGTCATAGATTATCCAATCCCAACATTCGATATCTTCTTTCAGGAATTCTGAATATGCAGAGAAAAACTTGATTTTAATTTGCAACCCTGCATAGAAATAGCAACCTGGCAGTAGATGTCGAGCATCCTGATTACAATTTTGAAAGATTTTATTACTAAGTTTTCGGGAAACCTGAGTAACTTTTTCCTGAGAAGCCAACAGATTTGGGAATAGTTGCAGGAATTTGTTGAGCATATTATCTAAAAACCAGAGAGGAAAAGAGCATTAAAATTAAAATAGTCAGAGCTAAGTAAGCGAAATTGACCAGCCAACAGAGAAGAAATAGCGTGACTTGCATCAGTAAAACTCTGTAAGGAGGTGCTTCAAACCATTCTGTCCTACCGTCTAAGCCGTATTCTCGGTGAACATTCCAGCGCTTAAACATTTTGTGCATCGTTTTTTCTGTCAGTCTCATGTTCATCGTGAACACGATCGCCCTAATTTGTAAATTGGCTCCATATTCTCGTGACAGGAAATATCGGCGTGTTTTGGGTGTTTCACTCAAACCAACTTTAGACAGATAACCGTCTTGGAAAATGTAATTAAACCCAGGGACATAATCACTCTTTCTTTGAGGTTTAGGTTGTTTAGGTTGCCGTTGGTGTTTCAGAATGAGAGTTGATTTAGCGTTTTTGCGTGGCATTCATTTCTTTCCTTAATTCTGCGATCGAATGTTCCAAAAGCGCGATTCGTTGACCATTTAATGCTTTCTGTCTTACGTCCACATTCCGTAGTGTTTGACTGGCGTTAAACCGTGTATTAAAATCACTGGATGTTAATTCTCCTTCAAACTTGGCGATCGTAACTTTATTCTGTTGGATTTCCGCTTCGATTTCATCAAGCGACATATTGATCGGTCTTTTGACCTTAGACATCAAAACCACTTGTCGTTCTGCCAGTTTTTCATTGCGCTTTGATAGCTGCAAAAGTTCTTGAGTTAACTTCAAAGAAACCTTTGTATCAGTGACCCGTTCGATTTGAGCTTTCAGATTGTTTTTGAGCAATTCGTTGGCATCGCGCTCAGCTTGAAGCTCTTCATAGCTCATGCTTGTCAATCGTTTTACCATCCTTACCTCCTAATAATCTTTGCTGTGGTTTACCAGTTTTGCGATCGTATTACTTTCGTTATCAGATGAGAGTCTGACCCAACCTTCATCAGCCATGTCTTGAACATCAATTTCTACGCGCCATTCTTCGATTAGAGTACAGAAAGCAATTTCGGCTGTACTACCTTTCCCAAACTGTTTCAAGAAATCGAGAATGGCTTGTATTTCAGGCGTTATTTCCACCCTTTGTCATCCTTCAATTTTTTGTATCGGAATTGAATGTTTTTAACTTTGTTGAGTTGCCGAACATTTCGCGACACATTGACGATATTGAGTAGAAGAATCAAGCAACTGATTAGAATTACGCTAGTCAGGAGTAGTAACTCAATTTCGCTATTATTTCCAACAATCATCAAGTGCCAACTGATCTTCAACAGTGGGGAAAGTGCATTCATAATCTTGTTGTTCAGTCTCGAAACGGTAACAAACTCCAGGATAAGGGCAATGCCTACCTCCGACGCAGTTAGGAGGTATTTCTCGTTCTTTTGGTTTGCAGAGTTGCAGGTTGTCGTCTACTGGTTCCAGAAGCCGAGTTCGATCGCCTAAGTCTGACAAATCCACGTCAATTACTCGGCACAGTTCCAAACATTTTTTATCAGCACTGTAGACGTAAACTTTCTGGTTTGGGTCCCAATCATAAACCTTATTAGAGGTTATAGGAATCATTGTGTTTTCCTTTTTATCTTTGTTAGAACAATCGCATTTTGATGAATCTGAGGAGAGCAAACTCGCATAAATAACCAAAGCCATAAGAAACTTTTCTCGGTTAGCTGAGCGAGCTTGCTCTTCTAGAATTAGCCGATCGCTAAAAGCTGTAGCTAATTCTATGCAGGATTCAATTAACCCCAAGCACCAGTGATCTGTTTCGGTGTATTTTTTTTTCCTGGCAAGCTACCGTTACGAAGATCGAGGGGAGCATTTTCGACTGAGCTAACTATTTCTCGGAAATTGGCACGAGTATTTGTCGATCGAGCTTTAAGCTGATCGATTACATTGTCTCCCAGGGAGATGTAGAAGGCATCAACAACCGAAGCAGCAGCAGCAGCACCCACATCAGTCATCGCCAGGGCTGCTTCAGATGTTGCCCCTCGAACTGCCATCACTAGCTGACTGGTTTCTTCCTGCCCGTCTCGGTTTTGAGAATGGTCAATTTCACTATCGTTGATATCATCGCAGTGCTCAGCATATCCGGTGCGCTTGGAAGCAATTTCTAGCAATGCGTCAGTCGGACTCTTCATTTCTTCACGAATCAAACGGTAATATTCCCGTACTTCGTCGATATCCACGCCCTCAACCTGAGCATTTTGCCATTTACGATGACCGAGCGCTTTGCGGACGGTGGTAATGTCGGACACTTTACCTAGTCCGAGTTCAAACTTTAGCTCAACTCTAGATAGTGTAGTCATTGATGTTAAGTCCTACGTTTTGTAAGTATTTGCGTGTTTTTTCGATATCTCGATCGCAGGCAACGAAAATTTCTTCAACCTGAACCAGACAGCGTTTCTGAAAATCTGAAAATTTACGGGAATGAAGAACTCGATCGCACTCTGGGCATTCTTCTTCTAGCAATGTCAGTCGGCGTTTAAAAGTTGCTTCCGACATTGGTACTGGTTTGCGTCTATTTTTACGGCCGACGCTCCCCAGGATTTGCTTTATTTGCGATCGAGTCCAGTAATTAGCTCTACCCGCTTCGTCTTGATACTGGACTGTGTAAGGTTTTCGACACTTTTTCTCGTATCTCATGAGCTACTTTTAGTACCCTTTTTTTGAGCCCTTCAAGTAGCTCACGATAGAGTAAAAAAAATGAGTCTAGCGCTTACCATCACCACGTTCTGGGGTTTCTCCACCTACAGTTTCTGCCACTGATTGGTTTTGTTGTCCCTTCGGGTAAGCTTTTGTTGCGTCCCAGTAGCCATAATCCCGAGCGGAGGCAAATACTTTGTTTGCTGCTTCGTCCGCTGTTTTTCCGAATCCTCTCACGATCGCTTTTTGGTTGAATTTCCGTTCAACTACGATCGGATATTCCGTCTGTAGTAACATATTTCTGTCTCCTAGTGCCGTCTGCCGGCATTGGTTGAAAGTCCAGAAAAGTGGTACCAACACTTTTCTGGGCGTTTAAACAAACTGTAACATCCAATGGATGTTGCGTCAAGAAAAAACTTGAATATTTAGCTAAGATTTGTTTCGCTCATCGAATATGCTAGATTTATGAGCGAGGAAAACAGTAAAAAAGGAAAAAGTAGGGATACTCGCGATCGGCTCACATTTGATGTGGGTGGGTTACGCGAGCGACTTAGAGCTCAGGCGATCGAACCGGGTCAATCGCTGGCTTCGATCGTTCGCATGGGACTGCTGGAATGGTTAAGGATTCGCGAAGAAAATCAACAAAATCAAGAATCTAAATCTAAAAAAAGCGATTAAATTGATATATCAGTTATTGAAAATGCTTAAATCCTATATCCCGTATATGTTTGAGCGATGCAAATTAAACCTTGACATCGTAGGGGTCACTGGTTCGAGTCCAGTTGTGTCCATCTTATTAAACCCGCTCTGTGTAGCGGGTTTTGTTGTTTTGCGCGTAACAAATTATTTGTCACTGATAAAGTTTTATAATTACATAAATTGTTTTATGATCGGCTTCTGTAGAATAAATTTGATGCAGAATACTTTGTAAACCCTGAAAAGCCTTTTGATACAGTCAGTAACATAAGTAAGGAAATAATTTGGTGTCCCCAGCTCAAGAAACTAACTCTGGTCGCTATTACGTTGGCAAAAGTGAACATATACTTAAGACTCCCTCTTGTCAACAGCTAAACGGTCAAGTCAATCTAATTATGACATCTCCCCCTTTTCCTCTTAATAGTAAAAAAAGCTATGGCAATATGTTAGGAGATGACTATCTTAAGTGGTTTACGGAGTTAGCACCAATCTTTGCTGAAATGCTGACAAACGATGGCTCTATTGTTATTGAACTTGGTAACAGTTGGGAACCAGGCCGTCCTGTTCAATCTTTACTACCTTTACAATCTCTATTGAATTTTGTTTCTCATCCCGAATGTCAACTTCGTTTAATACAAGAGTTCGTCTGCTATAATCCATCCAGGCTTCCCTCCCCAGCTCACTGGGTTACAGTTAAGCGAATTAGAACTGTAGATAGTTATACTCGCCTTTGGTGGATTGCTAAAAGTGATTTCCCAAAAGCAAACAACTCTAAAGTTTTGCGTCCTTATAGTGAACGTATGAAATATCTCCTTTCCACAGGACGCTATAATTCCGGAACAAGACCTTCTCAACATAAAATTGGTGAAACAAGTTTTCTAAGAGATTGCGGAGGCTCTATTGCTCATAACTTATTTGAACTAGAAAATATGGATGATAACAGACAAGTTCGCTTGCCTAACTTACCCAATGGTTTTTCTTTTTCCAATAGCAACTCTAATGACTTCTTTTCACAAAGTTGTAAAAAAAAAGGAATTACTCCTCATCCTGCTAGGATGCCAATGGGTCTAGCGGCTTTTTTTATTGAATTTCTAACAGACCCGGGAGATTTAGTCCTAGATCCTTTTGCAGGAAGTAATACTACTGGATATGCCGCAGCTAGACTAGATCGTAAATGGATAGCCATAGATGCTGAGGAAAAATATGTAGAACAGTCTAGAATTCGCTTTCAAGATCCTGCCCTTACCAACCAACATCAGTAATAACATCATGAGCATTAGCCAACAACTCACACAGACTAAAATTTTTAAGAGCAAGTCTAATGGAGATTGGGATACGGGCTTTTTTGTTGGTCGTCCCTTCCGACTTAGCTATAATAAAGCAGAAATTTTAGTAGCCGATGCTTGGAAGCAGAGAGCTAAAGGCATTCCTCAAGGTTGCTTCCTTCTTGCTTACTATGACAACGAACTTGACGACAAGAATAACGCCGAAGCAATTCTTCTTCGTGTTATTCAACCAAGTAAGCTGCCCACCGACCAAAACGTTATTAGTAGTATGGTGGAATATTACAAGGATGATATTAAAACAGGAGAGAATAAACACTCCCAGCTAGATACTTTTACTCGTTACGAATTTTCTTTCAGTGGGTTAGAATGTTCAGTGCTAGGATCTTTCTACGTTGATAAAGACCGAATAACTCGCTTCGGTGCTGACTTAGAAAACTTCTATAGCGCCCATAATTACTCAGTAATTAAACCATCATCTGATATTTTAAAGGCGATTGTTAACTATCGAGAAAATGGAACTCCTGGAGGCTCTGGAGATATCAAGATTGGAAAAGTTCGCTACAGTTCCAGCCGTCGCTTCCAGCAAACTGAACAGGAAGTTCCTGTGTATGTCCAAGCCCCAGATTTTGCCGGAAAACGCACAGCTCTCTTTGGTATGACTCGAACAGGTAAATCCAACACGGTTAAGAAGATTATTCAGGCTTGTGTTGACATGAGCAACAACGCACCACTGAAGCTAGACGAAAGAAAAGAAACTCCAGAGGAAGTTCTTAATAACCTTACAGAGGATAATAATCCTAAGTATCCGATTGGGCAGATTATATTTGACATTAACGGTGAATATGCCAACCCAAATTTACAGGATCAGGGAACTGCAATTTTTGATTTATATCAAAGCCAGACAGTTCGATACTCGACTGTACCAAAACCCGACTTTTTGGAAATGAAAGTAAATTTTTATCGGGAAATTGAAAATGGTTTTGGACTAATTAGAAGCTATCCTAGTGTTGCAAATAATAGCAGCAACTATATAAGAAGTTTTACATCCATAGATTTTACTCGACCCGAAGATTATGCTACTAATAGATCTGCTAAAGCACGGTACGATCGCCGAGTCGCAGTTTATCTGTGTTGCCTATATCGAGCCAATTTTAAAGCTCCATCTAATTTCCCTCTAGTCTGTTTTACGGCCAATCAGGATGTTCGTAATATTGTACAAGAAAATGTCGATCCCAATTCAGGGTTGAATTTGGAACAAGCTGCAAACTGGTGGGAAATGTTTTGGGATGTTTATGACGAAGATCCTGATGAAGTTTTCTCTAATTATAGACGACAAAAAGGGTACGAATGGGCCGACGAGGATTTAAAAGCTTTGCTAGTGATGCTCACTCGTAAAAGTAGATCGGGTGGAAATGCTAACGTTTCTGGGTTTCGTATACTTAATCCGATTCGCGAGCAACATACCAGTACCGTTCAACAACCGTTTGACCAGGATATTTTAAGTAATTTACGACAAGGAAAGATAGTCATTGTTGACCTTTCCCTCGGAAATCCTGAGATACAAGTAATGTTTAGCGAAAAAATTTGTCTATGTATTTTTGCTGATGCGATTAATCGTTTTACCAGCACTCATCCAAATAATTTCATCCAGTTTTACTTTGAAGAGGCTCACAATCTATTCCCTAAGAAAGACGATAAAGATTTATCCCAAATCTATAACAGGCTGGCAAAAGAAGGAGCAAAACTGAACCTCGGTTTAGTTTATGCTACTCAAGAAGTTAGCTCGATTAGTAGCAACATCCTTAAAGCGACTCAAAACTGGTTTATTTCTCATTTGAACAACGAGGATGAGATTAAAGAGCTAAGAAAGTATTATGACTTCAGTGACTTCACTGAAAGCCTAATTCGCTTCAGCCAAGACACCGACAAAGGTTTTGTTCGGATGAAAACCTACAGCAACCCCTTTGTTATTCCAGTCCAGATAGATCGCTTTCCCCCTGAAAATTAGCTTACTTTACGAGACTTTTTCAAAAATATGGGATATACCAGTAAAAACAATCGGCGACCTTTTGAGGGTGCGAGTAAGGCTTCGCATCATCACATTATTAACGACCCTGAAGTTCAAAGCACAATGGAGCGTATTTATAAGCCTCCCAAAGATGCTGGTATTTCATTAATAGATATGACTGTAGATTTTGCTCCTCCTCAAAATAACCCTGTAGAAGCGGTTATTGCTGTGGATGGCGGTTATACGGAGGTTATTCTGGATAAGGGGTTTCCTTCACAAACAATGCACTTTCTACAGTTTGGCGCGCTCTATTTTGAGATGGAGGATCTTGCCAAAATTGATGCAGCAGCTTTTATTGCTCCAGAAGATATGGCAAAGCTCAGAAAGATTGAACGATTAAAACTAGCTCTGCCAACCAAGAATCTTTGCTTTAAGGATAAAAATACTCTCAAAGCCACTGTTCTTACAGCGATATTCGAGTTTTTCAGTAATAATAATTTAGGAGAAAAACATAGCTTAGTAGATACTCTGGCGTGGTTTATATTCCGTCGCTATAAACAAGGAAATAAAACCGAAAAGGATAAGCGCTGGAATTTAGCAACTAACCCCTTAAGTCCAGTCGGGAATCAAGTTGTTTTGTCAGAGAGAGATATGGCCAATTATATGTTTAAATGTCCAGAAACCGGAGAAAAAATTCATTTAACTGATATTTTTAGGCTCCATGAAGTTATTGACGAGGAAACCGGAGCGGCGGGAATTTTGGGTTATTTACTGAATGTTATCGAACATATAATTATCATTCATATAATCCGTCAGTTGCTACGTAGTCAACCAGAAATTCTCAAAAAAGTTCTTTTTATCAAAGATGGATCAACTGGATTTTTTGGGCAAACAGCTTTACTACATGACCCAATGAATGATTTGGTTAATTGGCTTCTAGATAAGCATAATATTCTATTAGCTGGTTTAGAGAAAAGTGGTGCTTTTGTGGATCATGCCCACGCAATCCAAGAGAAGCTAAAGCCGGGGCAGGCAGTCATTCTTAATGACGATTACATTTACCGATACATCTTACCAGGTACAGGAGATCCTAACAATCCCTATGCTTATACGAGCAACTATGGGCACAAGATTATTTTTAAGACGAGAGGAGGGCAGATGCACGTTGTTTCTATGCCTGTTCGTAAACTTAAGAAAACTCCCAACCCTACTGATTTACCTAACTTACAGGTAATACTAGACAACGTAGAAGCTTTACGCTGTGATATGTATGATTCTGCTCTTTTTCCCGTGGCACTTGTTAATAAGTTGGTTAGCTTGTCCGCTCATCCTAGCCAGGGTATTCTTCAAAAATTTGCTAGTCAGAATGTTCAGGGATAAAAATTTAATAATTGTCATACGCTCTAAATTCGGAAATCTCAAGATTTTACGGTAATCCAGCCTACCACTCATAACCGTGTTCTTTTCCCGATTCTATCCACGCTTGAGTCATCAGCTTCATTCGACCGCGCTGTTCAGGTTTTACTGGATTATCACCAGTAATTGCCCTCAACGCCCAAAACCAATGATCGGGTTTTTGTTCGAGATCGCGCAAAATCAACGGGACAACAGCCGGGCCCATACCAATAATTCTCTGATAAGCTGCGTGCATTGACTTCTGTGCAACCAATGACAGCATCCTGGTTTCTGCACGCCATTCTTCGGCGAGGTTATTAAATTCCGCTTCTAGTTCGAGCTTGCTTTTACTGGGGTATTTATAAGCGGTAATAACAAATTATCTCCCTAAAACGCGGGAACCTTAAATTTTGCCCCACAGTTGGGAAATTCCGATCGCAATCGCAACTAATATCGATCGCCCCCAGCGCACCAGTCCGCCAGTCCATCTCAGGACACGGCACCGCGCCGTGTCCTGGGCCGTAACTTATCGGCGACAGCCTTCGGCGATCGCCCTTAACACCGCTAGCCGCACTTCTGGATGAGATTTCTCAAGCCCGTTAGCCCGAAAAATCCAGTGTCCGCCACCCGCGTGCTCGATCGCAATCTTTTGTCCGTCAGGCAAAACTATTTGCCACCAATTCAACACAGTGGCTTTAATAAGGTGGCACTGAATTTCGTTCAGTTGAGCCTCCATTAATTTCAGTTGACGCATGATTGGATTTTGGGCAGATGACTTCATGATTTTTCTCATTAAATGAATTCGACTGTTTCTCGGCTTTGATTTCACTTTGCCGATTTTTGAACTTAACTTCACCTTCCGAAGTTTTCGCCTTAACTTCCCTTTCCGAAGTTTTCGCCTTAACTTCCCTTTTACCACCTTTAGGCTCAATTTTGACTCCAAAACCTTTAGACTTAACTTTTCCTGGGGCAGAAGTTGCAGTCTGTTCCGTTGCCGGCTTCTTAAACTCCGCGTCTAATTGGTCTAAAATCTCCTCTTGTTCGGGAGTATGTTCCGCTGGCTGGTCTAAATTGCTGGGATTGTATTCGCCAACCAACCTTGCCAAAAATTCCGAAATTGACAGTCCGGCTGCGGCTGCTTTTTTGGTTAAAATGGCGTAGGTGTCGGTTTTAATGCGAATTTGTTTTAGCCGGAGGTTGGGATTGTTGTCAACTGTTTCGGCAATAGTTACTGCGGTAATCCTTTCTTTTGGTATAACATCGACAACTTCTTGCCACTTTTCCTGTAAACGACAGTCGCCATATTGGTCGGTAATTGCGTGTTTGAACAAAGGAACAACTTGAGCAACGCAGCTAGGCAAAATCTCAAATCCGGCTTTAATTAAGCGCAGGCAAATGCCAGCAGCTTTGATAATTTGCGTGCAGTAAAAATACTGCCGACCTAATGCTTGTTCGCAGTAACTTTTAAAAGTTTTGAACTTGTCTTTGTACAATCGCAGTTTTCGGATCGCGTCCAGCATGATTCCTTGACGCACGTAGTCTAGGAATCCCCTTTTAATTTCGCCAGTCAGGTAGTCTAAATCGTGAAAGGGAGATTGATTCTGGATTTCTTCTTCAAAGTCTAGCAGCGGGCCTGCAAAGTGAAAGTTGGAGGCGACATCGCCTAGGTAGAAGTTGTCAATTGATGTGGACATGATCTGGAATGGTTCGAGAAAGGGCACGATAGCACGGAAGTTGTGCGATCGCAAAGGAGAAGTTTTGGTCTGGATCTTTGATACAATTTTGAGTTGGGCTGTCCTGTGAGGTCGATCGACCTCTTACATCGCATCACCTCAAGGCGGTTATTCAAAACTGCTGGTTTTGGCTGTTCGGCCTGACCGACCAGCTTTTGTTCTGTCACTTGTGTCTCATTATGAGATGTCGATTTAAATTTGTCAAGTATGACATCTCAATTTGAGATTTATGTTACAATGTCATCAAGAAAAGAACGAAGACAGGAGGGCAATTCACCATTGGAAGCCCTAAGAATCAACAAAACAGACTTATCACAAGATGAGTTTGCTTTTAGATGCGGGATTCCCCGGGCCACGTATCATAGATGGATATCTGGAGCCACAGAACCAAAATTTTCTCTCTTTCAGTTGAAAGCTATTTGCCGAGAACTAAAAATAGAAAAAATCGATGAACTTCCAGAGAGCTTTGGGCCGAATTAGCAATTAAATTAAACCAACAGTTAAAAAATTATTACTGCTGATACAATTTTGAGTCAGGCTGTCTTGTGAGGTCGATCGACCTTTTACATGGCATCACCTCCTCGGCGTTGAGAAAAAAGGGGCTTGAGGTATGCGCCCAACCCCCGAAAATACGCTTGGGTATGCAAGCACAATTGATAGACACGAAAAATGAGGCGGTTCTTCAAACCTGCATTTTGACCAAAGGAGGCTCGCCCAACCGCTTTGCTATGTCCTTATTCGTAGTTTAGTCAGACTTATTGTTTTTGTCAAGGGTAAACTACGAAATATTCTGCACCATGAATCAAGAAGTACGGGATTTATACGAAATGAGCCTTGCAGAAATTAGAGAATACAGGGGCTTGAGTCGCCGAGAGCTTAGCCAGCAACTGACGGGGAAAGTCTCTGAAGATACTTTGTATTCAATAGAAAAAAGAAAACAAAAACCCAGAGTTGATACTGCAATAGCCATCTGTACAGCCCTAAATATTAGCTTGAAACAGTTCTGTCACTCGATCGGGCTAGATGTTTCAGGACTTGTTGATGATTACGTTCCGCCGAGGAACAGCTAACAAACAGAGCTAAATCATGGTCTTGATATTTGATAGAATTTTAAACTGGGCTGTGAGGTCGATCGACCTTTTACATGGCACCACCTTTTCGGTATTGAGAAAAAAGGGCTTGAGTCATGCACCCAAGCCCGGAAAATACTAAGGCTATGCAGGCATAATGGGTAGAAACTACAAATAAGGCAGCTCGCTAAACCAAAGCGTTTCCACCGTCCGGCTAAAGGAGCCGCCTTTGTGTTGTCTCTATATTAAACAACCATAGTTGTATTTTGCCAATTTGTCAACAACTTTGGTTGTGAATTTGCTATGATATGCCCCGAAAGAAACAAACTCAAGAGTCCAAAGATATACCAGCACTGCAAATCTTGCGGGAGGCTGTTGGTTTATCGCAATCCGCCTTAGCAAAACAAATTCCCGACAAAACCCGCACAAAAACCCTAACTCAGCAAGCCATTAGCAAATGGGAACGAGGATTAGACGAACCCGAACTGACCATTGCTCAAATGAAAGCTCTTTGCAAAGCTTTGGGAAAAACGCTTAACGATTTACCTAACGACTTAGGCCCACCAAATCCCGACTGACAACTAAAAACTCAAAAAGCCCGATCGACTTTTCATCGATCAATCCGTGACTTTCCCTCTCAAAGCTTTAATCTGCCCTCGCTTGGTTTTGCTGTCGAGACGCTTGCGCTGGGAACTACGAGTTGCTTTGCTGGGTTTGCGCCTTTTCGGTATGACGATCGCACTTTTAATCAGTTCTTGCAGCCGTCTCAAAGCCTCCTCCCGGTTTTGTTCCTGGCTGCGGTGTTCCTGGGCTTTGATGACAATCACACCTTCGGAGGTGATGCGCTGGTCGTTGATTTGCAGCAAACGCTCCTTGTAGCGATCGGGCAATGAGGAAGCTGGGATATCAAAGCGCAAGTGAATCGCACTCGCCACCTTATTTACATTTTGCCCCCCCGCCCCTTGAGATCGAATCGCACTAATCTCGATTTCGCGATCGTCTATGAACACTGTATTAGAAATTTGTAGCATGATTCATCATCAGTGAAATTAAAGATACTGGGAAAGCAGTGCATCTTTTATATATAACTCACTTTGGTAGATCAATTATTTACACTTCTTAGCTGTCAGGATGAATTCGATGAGTCTTTTTCTATCCCATAACTCTATGTCGTTAGATTTAGCAAGATTGTAAGCATTTTCCGTAAATCTGTTGTTGGTGATGACTCTGCCTTTATTTCCTTTGTAATGCCTGACGGCTCCTGCTACTTCTTGAACTGCTTTAATCCCAACTGGATTTTTGCTTCTTTTCGCTTGAACCACGGTTTTGGAGCCATCTTTGTATAAAATTAAATCCGCCCCATAATCTTGACTATCTTGAGTTAAAGTAACAGTATAACCAAAATTTATAAAATGAACCTCTAGAAATTTTTCAAACTCTTTTCCCGTCATTCCATCCACTTCCAGAATACCACTGTCTAATAAACGCTTTTTTTCCTCTTCTTCTTTCAATGTATCCAGTACCGATGTCGCAATCACACCCAAAACGGCAGCGGCTCTTCCAATAAAAGATTTCATAAAATTACATTTTTTTAAAAGGAGTAATTATGATGGTAACAGATTTGCTCAGTATAGTTATCTACTAAGGTCACAAGTAAGATAACAAGCACATTGTGATCTTAATTACTGATTCTTTTAGATTCCCGATCTAGGACTTGGACTTTTTGTCTGCACTCAAGTTCAAGTATGGTTCAAAGAGTCAGGCGAAAGTCAAGAGATGTTTTAGTTGAGAACTGTAACAAAACTTTAATCACACCCAAACCGAAGTTTTAGCAAAAATTAATGGGGATACAGTGACAATGGGCAAGGCTCTAGCCTAAGATCGCCTTAAATTGTCAGTATCATCTCAAGGCGGTGAAAAATGGCAGATATCAACGGCACGATGATGCAATATTTCCACTGGTACATTCCCGATCGAGGAACCCTGTGGGATGAGGTGAAAAATCAAGCACAAGAATTGGCAGATGCAGGTTTTACCGCACTGTGGCTGCCCCCAGCTTACAAAGGAATGGGTGGGCAAAGCGACGTTGGATATGGGGTTTACGACTTATTTGATTTGGGAGAATTCGACCAAAAAGGTTCAATTCGCACCAAATATGGTACTAAGCAGCAATATTTGGATGCGATCGCAGCCCTGCACCAATCTCAGATCCAAATCTATGCCGATGTAGTTATAAACCATAAAATTGGTGCAGATGCAGCAGAGATATTTAAGGCAACTCCTTATCCTTACCACGATCGGCTAAATCCCAAAGGTTGGTTGCAAGAAATCAAAAGCTACACCAATTTTAACTTTCCCGGACGCAAAGGTAAATATTCCCAATTTGAATGGCACTGGTGGCATTTTGACGCAGTAGATTACAACGAATACAATCCAGACGATCGCGGCACAGTCTATTTGGTAGAAGGGAGAATGTTTGATGACTATGTTGCCCTAGAAAATGGCAATTTTGCCTATTTAATGGGGTGCGATCTGGATTTCCAGGATCAATGGGTACGAGATGAAATTACACGCTGGGGTAAGTGGTATCTCGACACAACAGGTGCCGACGGTTTCCGTTTAGATGCCATCAAGCACATATCGTCTTGGTTTTTTGCGGAATGGTTGGATGAAATGGAGCGATATGTCGGCAAAGATTTGTTTGTTGTCGGTGAGTATTGGGCACCAAATATCGATATCCTGCACTGGTATGTCGGTTCAGTTAAGGGCAAAATGTCCGTTTTTGACGTGCCGCTGCATTACAACTTTCATTACGCCAGCCAACAGAGTGGTAATTACGATATGCGGCGCATTTTAGACGGTACAATGATGCAGCAGCAACCGACTCATGCAGTAACCTTTGTCGAAAACCACGACTCCCAACCGCTGCAAGCACTTGAATCTGTTGTAGAACCGTGGTTTAAACCTCTTGCGTATGCGATTATTCTATTGCGAAGAGAAGGTTATCCCTGCGTTTTCTACGGCGATTATTACGGTGCAGAATATGAAGATTGGGGGCGTGATGGCAATCGGTACAAGATTGTTATGCCGTCTCATCGATCGCTAATTGATAAGTTGCTCCATGCTCGCAAACACTTCGCCTACGGCCCTCAATATGACTATTTCGATCATTGGAATACCATTGGCTGGACGAGATTGGGCAATGGGAAACATCCACAAGCAATGGCAGTAATTATGAGTGACGGCCCGGAGGGTTTCAAGTGGATGGAAGTTGGTAAACCTCATGCTAAGTTTGTGGACTTAACAGGGCATATTAAGGAACCTGTTTCTACTAACGAGTGGGGTTGGGGCGAGTTTCGCTGTCAAGGCGGTTCAGTATCCGTGTGGATTCAGGAAAAAGATTAGTTGGCAGTAATCTCATGTTCTATCTGTAAGGTGCGCCGAAACGCACCCTACAAAAATTAATTAATCGGTAGTACCGGTTTGCAGCGATTCTTTAGCAGTCTGCGTCCACTCAGAGTGGAAGAATTCGCCGCGCGGTTTGTCGGTGCGCTCGTAGGTGTGAGCCCCAAAATAATCACGCTGAGCTTGCGTGAGGTTTTGCGGCAATCTTTCGCGGCGGTAGCTGTCGAAATAGTCCAGCGAGGCGCTAAATGCTGGCACTGCAATCCCCAGTTTGCAAGCAGTAGCTAACACGTCTCGCCAAGCCGATTGGCGATCGAGAATGCTCTGTTTGAACTCCGGCGCTAACAGCAAATTCGGCAGCGTGGGGTCGTCTTTGAAAGCTGTTTTAATCTTGTCCAAAAAGCCAGCCCGAATAATACAGCCACCCTTCCAAATTCTGGAAATTTCGCTCAAACTCAAGTCGTAATTGTAGGACTTCGAGGCCGCGCTCAACAACGCCATGCCTTGCGCGTAGGAGCAAATCTTCGAGCAGTAAAGCGCATCCCGGACTTTATTCACAAACTCTTTAGTATCGCCTTCGTACTTGCCGCTAGGCCCGGTCAGTGCTTGGGAAGCTTTAACGCGCTCGTCTTTGTAAGAAGACATGATTCTCGCATTCACAGCAGCGATAATTGTGGGAATGCTCACGCCCAATTCCAAAGCACTCATAACAGTCCAGCGGCCGGTGCCTTTTTGACCGGCTGCGTCCATAATTACCTCAACTAAGGGTTGCTTAGTTTCCGGGTCGTTGTACTTGAAAATATTAGCCGTAATTTCAATCAAAAACGAGTTGAGTTCGTCTGTGGTATTCCATTCGGCAAAAACTTCCTGCAACTGCTGGCCGTTCAATCCACCAACGTTTTTGAGCAAATCGTAGGCTTCAGCAATGAGCTGCATATCCCCGTACTCAATACCGTTGTGAACCATCTTCACGTAGTGGCCGGCGCCACCGGGGCCGATGAAAGTGACACAGGGGCCATCATCTACTTGAGCCGCAATTTTGGTGAGAATTGGCTCTAGTAGGCCGTAAGCAGTGCGGGTGCCACCGGGCATCAAGCTAGCACCATTCAGCGCGCCTTCTTCGCCGCCGCTGATGCCCATGCCGACAAATCCCAGCCCCATCGATTCTAAATCTTTGGTGCGGCGTTCGGTGTCGTCGTATAGCGAGTTGCCGCCGTCAATAATCATGTCGCCCGGTGACAGCATGGGTTTGAGCTGGTCGATGACCGCATCTACGGGTTTGCCAGCTTGCACCATTACTAATATTCGCCGTGGGGTTTCTAGGGCATCGACGAATTCTGTCAGAGTCTTGGTGCCTATAATGTTCTTGCCGGGGGCGCGTAGGGCCATGAAGTCGTCGGTTTTGGCTGCTGTACGGTTGTATACAGCCACGGAGAAGCCTCTGCTTTCGACGTTGAGCGCTAGGTTTTCGCCCATCACTGCTAGACCGATTAAACCAAAATTTTGCTTTGTCATGCTAATAACCCGCTGGTTGTTCCCGCTTGATGATAGGTTTGCGAGAGAGGAAAGCGAGGCGGGGTGTACCGCTTTCCGGTGGACTAAAAGTATTGGACAATAGACCTAGGAGGTTTAGGTTTATTTTTATATTCTCAGAATTGCTGTTTGGTAAATCAGTAGGGTTTTTTTAAGATTTAAGGGATATTAATGACGCGGGCAGGTGATGATAAGGCAGGTATTATGTCGATCGCGGTAACGGTAGATACAAACAAGCGGACATTTTGAGGAAAATTGAGGAGACTGTTTTAACTATGGAAGATTTGCAGTATCTCGCGGCCTGGGTGAAGGAGCAACACGCTCGCGAGTATATTTTGACTTGGCTGCTGAGTCAACAGGGGCTGTGGTGGTCTGATGGGGATATTTATCAGGCCGTTTTGCAAAAGTCGGGAAAGCTTTTGAAAGCTTATGTTCAAAAAAGGCAAGCGGGAGAGTTATTTGAGGGAATTTCTGAGAAGTTGGGAGGAGATGATAATTGGGATGATTTGGCGGCGAGTTTGGCGCGGATTGTTGCGGTTTATCAAGAGGAATTATCGCATTTGCAAGAGCGCGATCGTAAGGGGGATGGGGTAAAAAAAAATTTGATTAGCCAACCGTTGACTGGAGATCCTTTGCCGCTTTTGGAGGTGCAGCAAGCTTTGCCCGATCCTTATGCGGATACGTTGACGGGGAGATAATTGCTCATCATTTTTGTGGATGGAGGCTCATCTCAGAAACCGGGTTTCTTCCCTTATTTCTCGTACTCAACCCAAATTGTCGCAGAAACCCGGTTTCTCGCCACTTGGGCGACAGTTCTGGATCTAGATTCAAGGATTGAGAATAGGTGTAAGATCTAGAAGAAATCCGGGAAGTACATCTTCACCTGAAAGTGTAGGCGGTTGGTCACAAGAGAAATTAATTACTTCTGCTACATCTTCAGACAACCGATAGATTTCTACTAAAGGTGTTTGGGGGTCAATTAGCCAACCTAAGCGACAGCCGTTAGTTCGATAATACCGCATTTTAGCCCGCAATGTTTCTAGGGAATCACTTTGCGATCGCAATTCTATTACAAAGTCCGGGCACAGGGGAGGAAACCTGCGCTTATCTTCTGCGGATAATGCTTCCCAACGTTCTAGGAGTACCCAAGCAGCATCAGGGGAACGCTTCGCACCGTTGGGTAATTGAAAGATAGTGGAAGAGTCAAAGACTTTTCCCAATCGAGTCTGACGATTCCACAAACCGAGTCCCAGGTTGAGATCGGAATTTCTTATGCCGCTTTCGCCGCCTGTTGGAGGCATAATAATTAGTTCTCCTTCGGGGGTTTGTTCTAATCGCCACTCTTCATTAGCGATGGACAATTGATAAAATTGTTCGTCGGTTAAAGCGACGGCTGCAGGTAGGTTGAGAGTTATAGTTTCCATCGTTGATATTATCGCCAACTAGGTTGGTTTTATTATAGCTCGCACTTTCTGACAATTTTCTCAAAAAGATCGCATTCAACAGTAAAACAGGTATCTCTGCTTTACCTCGAAGGCTAGATCCCCCTAAATCCCCCTTAAGAAGGGGGACTTTGAATCGAACTTTTGTCCTCTCAAAAAGCGGGAATTTGTATTTGACTTTTGTCCCCCCCTTTTTAAGGGGGGCTAGGGGGGATCGAGACTTTGCCACAAAACAAATGAGATTAATCTATCATAAATCTATCTCGCACAATCATCCCAGAAACCCGGTTTCTTCCGATATTTATCGTACTCAACTGAAAATTGTCGCATAAACCCGGTTTCTCGCCACCTAACGAGAGAAATTAGATCGCAAATCCGCGATGATTTATCACAATCACCCGCGCAAAATTCCCCACGCTAACCCACAAGTCCGCCGGGGGTTGAAAACCCCCGTCTCATAGCAAAAGTCCTCTCAAAGAGGACTGAAAGACACATTTTTGAACAAGCCTTGCAATATCTCCCCAGTCGGTTTCAACCGACTTTCGCTATGAGACAGGGGTTTTAACCCCTGGCGGACTGTTGATTTCACTCTAAATATAGCTACTAGCTTGACGTGTGAACATCGCACAATAAATTCCGTTTGATGCGATCAACTCGTCGTGAGTTCCTATTTCTGCTATTTTACCGTTTTCCATGACGGCGATACGATCGGCAATTTTGGCCAATCCCAACCTATGACTGATGACAATCGTGGTTTTCCCAGCGGCAATTTGGCGGAAGATGCTGTAAATTTCGTGTTCTGTCTTGGGGTCGAGGGCGGCGGTTGGTTCGTCAAAAATGAGCACTTCGGCTGTAGAAAGCCGCATTAAGGCGCGGGCGATCGCAATTCTTTGCCACTGTCCCCCCGATAAGTCGATGCCGTCTTCTAATTGTTTCCCCAACGGAGTCTCTAAACCTTGCTCTAAACTGTTGACTTTAGCTGCAATTCCTGCTTCGGAAATAGCTTCATTAATTGCGGTGTCATCCGACAGTGAAAGCAAGTCGCCGAAACCGACGTTTTCGCGGACTGTGGAGGGGAAACGGGCGTAATCTTGCATGACTACGGCGATGCGCGATCGCACGTATGCTAGAGAGTACGATCGCAAATCTTTGCCGTTCCAGGCGATCGTACCACTTGTCGGGTCGTACAGGCGGCCGAGGAGTTTACCAAGGGTGGTTTTACCCGCGCCATTTTCACCAACAAGCACTAGCATTTCACCCGGATTAATCGTTAAGTTGATATCTTCAACCGTGCTTTTATTGCTACCGGGATAACAGAAAGATAAATCCTTAATCTCTATGCCAATTTTATCTTTTGAGGGGGGGGAATCTTGCCCGCCATCTGGTAAACTAGGCAGGCGAGATGCTACATCCCCAAGCGGAGACTGCAATTCTGGTTTGAGTTCTAACAGTTGAAAAATCGGACTAACACCGAGAGAGATATCGTACAAATTAGCATAATTGCCTATAAGTAATTGCAAACTTTGCTCCACCTGAACAATCAAACCCGAATAAAGCGCCAAATCTCCCAAAGTATAGCGACCACCCAAAGCTCCAATTACCACATAAACAAATGGCAAAGCTACTCCGATTCTACTAAAGACTGACCACAAAAGTAAAACAATTGCTCCTTTTTTTCGGATTTGCTGCATCTCGCTAAAAAACTGCAAAAACTGACCTTGCCAGCGTTTGAGCCAAAGTTCCTGCAACCCAAACAAACGCAATTCTTTAGCGTATTCTTCCCCCGTCAAGACTCTAGCGGATAAGTTCATTTCACGAGTTATTTTAGCTTGCTTTCTTTGAACTCTCCAGATGATTTTGCTATATTTTCTTTGGATGTAAATTGAGGGGCAGGATGAAATCAACATCAGCACTGGCACCCACCAAGCTATCGCAGCAGCAAGGCCTATCGATGGAATAAATATAAAAATTCCCGTGACTGTCATGCTGATGGTAAAGGCTAGTTGCTGTATTTTGAATACTCCCGTTTTGGCTAATTCTACTATATTTAATAGTTCGGGGTTTTCAAAGAGGGCAATATCGTCGAAATTGGCGACTTTTTCGATGACTTTTCCTTCGACAAAGCCTTGAACGCGATCGCGCAAAGATGTCGAGACAAAAGAGCCCATTGTGTCTAGGGCATCGCCGACTAACCTGAGACTTAAGACTCCGGCAATACTCCACAGCAATATTGGCCGGGAAAGCATTAAAGCAAAGGGCTGTGCTGTTTGGGTTTGCGATAGCAACCTAGATACTTCATCAATGATTAATTTATCTAAAAAAAGCACGGCCGATGGGGCAGCACCGCCGATGATGTTGAGTATTATTAAATTTCGGAGCTCTATTGGTGCGGCTTTGATTATCAGGCCCAGGCTGCGCCACAAAGCTTGGAATGTGGTAATTTGGATGGCTTGCATAGTTTGTGGGTAGGTGTCGGGTCTACTCATCCCCCGACGGTATATTATAACAGTATTTATTAACTGTTTGCCAAGCATTTAAAATTAAATACCTTAGTTAGTTTACTCTGTGAATTATGGTATTCTATTCATCAATTAATTTTTCATTACTCCATTAGATACTCGAAAAAGTTCCTAGCATCCATCTAATTTAAATAATAATCATCATTATCGAGTATATCATTAAATAGTATAACCATCGAGTACATCATTAATACTATAACCATCGTAGTAAAAAAGCTGGCTTCTGTAAAACCACTTCTCGATTTTATTCGGAATATTATCGCAATCAAAATACTTGTCCTGAAAATAATTACCTCTTATATCGATATCATTCTCATAAATATATTCAGCAAAATAATACTTATAAAAAAAATTATCTTTGAAGACATCATCATCAAAATCATCATCAAAATCATCATCAAAGTCATCATCAAAATCATCATCAAAATCATCATCAAAATCATCATCAAAATCATCATCTTGTTCATGATCCCGATCAACTGTCTCTGTAGGTGCAGGTGCAGGTGCAGGTGCAGGATTGGGTAGAAGTGTTAATGGTGGTAGTGTTAATTTCTGATCCTCAACTACATTTATGAATGTAGAATCATAAATCTCTCCAACAATGGCGGTTATTTTAACTTGACCGATACTTTTTCCAGCGATAAATTTACCATCTGAATTTATATTGCCACTTGTTGCACGCCAGATGATATTCCCAGGCACCATCACATCCCCTTGCTGATCAGATCCTTTAGCACGAAAAGTTAAATTCTGATTAGGCTTAAGTTGTACTTCTTTAGGGGACTTGCGTATAAATAAAATCCCAGCCATACAATTGTATTGTCGAAAGAGCAACCAAAGGATTGGTATAGTATTAAGCTGCAAGCCCCTAGGATAAATTTCTAATCGTCTCAATACAGGAACTACAATAACTTCAACAGAAGCACTAATCTTAGCTGCATTAATAAATAGTTGACCCGCAAAGTCGAGAATCCGAGCGACAATCTTAAAGATGTTTTTCTGTAACCACGCTTCTATATCAAAACCAAGGATATCAGTTTCTTCATTTGTAAAATCTGTTTCGGTATTTTCAGCTTGTTCTGTTTTTTCACCAGTATTAAAATTAGTGGTTAAAAAATCGATAGCAGACTTGACAATAAAATTACTTTGGGTAAAGTTAACAAATGAAAATACACGCTCTAAAAGCCTCATGTATATTCCCAAAGT
Organism: Microcoleus sp. Pol17C6; assembly: GCF_036701145.1. Lineage (NCBI taxonomy): Bacteria > Bacillati > Cyanobacteriota > Cyanophyceae > Oscillatoriales > Microcoleaceae > Microcoleus > Microcoleus sp. Pol17C6. The sequence goes on along the minus strand of NZ_JAUBQH010000025.1, from coordinate 16,907 downwards.
TAAGAGTTTAGCCCTTACCCCAGATTCAGGTATTTCAGAAACATTAGCTCGTACATTAAATGTACCTTTAGCATTGTGACCAGCAGTAAAATTACCGTTTTGGTCAATTTTGCCACCTGTTGTTTCCCAAGATATTTTTCCAGTATCTATTCGATTGCCATATTGGTCTAAGCCTACTGCTGTAAATTTTTGGCATTCACCAGGCTTGAGCTTTACTACTTTTTGAGGATAAATCTCTAATCGTCTTAAAACTGGGAGCAACGTAACTGTAACTGATTGAGTAATTCCTTCGACTGTCGCATTAACCGTAACTTCACGCTTTTCATAACCTCCTATAAAAGTTCCATTGCCGTTAATTCTTCCCCCTTGAGTACATTGCCAATCTACTTGATTAACCTGTATTGGTTCATCTTGTTGATCAAATCCTATAACATCAAAAGTAAAATTTTCTTCGGGTTGAAGTGCTACTTCCTTGGGAAAAATAGAAAAGTCTATCAATACAGAAACTACTGTAATATCAGCAAAGGTACTGATATTGTGTTCCGTGGAAGTAGCAGTTACTCTAAACTTACCTTTAGCATTTATGTCAGCTATAAAATTGCCATTTTGGTCAATCGTACCGCCTGTTGCTTTCCAAACTATCCTCCCAACTGCGATTTCACGATCCCACTCATCTAAACCATGAAGCTTGAATTGTTGATGCTGTCCAGGCTTTATTTCTACTTGGTTTGGTGAAATTACTAATGTCGTTAGTTTTGGTGGTTCAACTATCGTGACCTCAGCAGAAACGCTTATTTCTCCCAGAGTAGCAGTAACAGTTATTTCCTCCTCTTGATAACTAGCGCGGAACATTCCATTATTCAGAATTGACCCACCCGTTGTACTCCAGGTTATTTGTCCAATATTTATGTTGTCACCATACTGATCCTCACCTTTTACTCGAAACTGAAAACTCTGCCCAAACTCTAATTGAGATGTTGAGGATGTAATAATTAGTTCTGCTAGCTTCGGAGGTTCAATAATCGTAATTGGGATAACTCGACGAATAGAACGGACTGAAGCGATAATTTCAAAATTTCCTTGCTTGCTTCCAGCTATAAAATTGCCATTTTGGTTAATTGTTCCACCTCCGCTACTTGCTGACCAAGTAATTTTCCCAGTTTGTATGTTGTTATCATACTGATCTAAGCCCTTAACTTGAAAGTGAAAGCTCTGACCAAACTCTAATTGAGGTATTGAAGATATAATAATTAGTTCTGCTAGTCTCGGAGGTTCAATAATCGTAATTGGAATAACTCGACGAATTGAACTAACTGAAGCTATGATTTCAAATTTACCTTGCTTGCTTCCAGCTATAAAATTGCCATTTTGGTCAATGCTTCCACCTCCGCTTACTTCCCATAATACAGTTTCCTGCATGGGATTTCTGCGTTGATCTAAAACTTGTGCTGTGAATTGTTGCGTTTTACCAAACTCTAAAGTAATACTAGAGGGAGCAAAAGAAATATCAGTGATTCTAGGAGGCTGAATAATAGTAATTGTGACAGAAGTCTCAAAAATGCCTATCTTTGCTTTAACTTCAAATCTTCCTTCTCTTTGACCTGCGGTAAATAAACCCTGTTCGATTTTACCACCAGTAGTTTCCCATGTAATATCTTGAGCGTTAAAGTTCATCTCTCGATTATTCTGATCTAAAACTTTAACAATAAAATGCTGCTCTTGACCACAAAAGAGTGCTTGGAAAGTTTCATAAATAACAATTTTGCTTAGTTTAGGATAAGAACATCCCTTAATAGCATGAAGTGGTTTTCCGGTTTCTGCCTCCAACAATGTTACCCAATCTTTACCTGCAACAGCCAGAGTTTTTCCATTAGAGGTAATTGCTACAGAGCTAATAAAACCAGACTCTTCTGGTAAATTATAGATGATTTTATTATAATTATCTCGTAAATCAAATATTTTAATGTTTTGGGAAAAGCCTACTACAAGTATATTTTGATTGACATGATAAGCTAGAGAATTAATTGATTGATTGTGAGAGTAAGTATTGGTATCTTCTAAATTTAGAAGAGGTAACGTAGACAAATCTTTATTATCTAATGCGCCAACAATAACTCTACCTAAAACCCAAGCCCCTACAGCTATAGGCCCTCCTAATGAAAATCCCGCTACCGTAGCTGCTACATCTACTAAACCTTTCCCCAAAACTGAAGCTGATTGATTTGAAGACACTGCTTCTGTTTTGGATTGCCAAAATTTGATAACCCCATCACGACTTCCACTAATTAAGGTTGTGTTGCCTGAAGTAATACTTAAAGATTGAATCCAATCCGAATGCCCTTCAATACTGCCTATGAGTTGACCGCTATCTAAATTCCATAATGTAATTTTATTATTAGTGCTTCCACAAGCGATGACTTTTCCATCATGGCTAATACATAAGCTCAAAACACAAAATAGTTCCTTTTCATTTTTTATGGTTTTACTTAGCTTACCTGTATTTAGCTCCCATATTTTGATGGTTTTATCTGCGCTACCGCTAACAATTTTGCCGTTAGCAGCGATAGCAACAGCAGTAATCCAACTAGAATGACCATTGAGCGTCCGAATAATCTGCCCTGTTTTTAAATTCCATACCTTAATAGTTTTATCTGCACCTCCGCTAACTAATATACTTCCACCCGGACTAATAGCCACAGACAAAACCCAATGCGAATGTCCTTCAATACTACGAATCAGTGCCCCTGTTTGCAAATCCCATACCCAAATTTTTTTCCAACTCCCTCCTACTAAAATAGTATTGCCTGGACTTATTGCTAGACAAGTAATAACATCTGTTGGGCAAGTTGTTAAGTTTTCTGGTGTATTTGCCCTCAAATAAGAATTATCACCACGAAAAACTCTGTAGGCAAATTGTTTAACTCTGTCTGATTCATCTTTGATAGACTGTTCAATCAATAGTTCTAAACCTTGTTGACCATAATTGAGAGTCTCTGATAAAGCAGCAAGTCTTTCTTGCTCACTTGGACTAGATAACTGCTTCTTAACTTCTTCAATTCTTGTAGACATTATATTTCTCTCCCAATCATTAAATTTCTGATTTTTGGGCAGCCACAAGCAACAAATTAGCTAGGTGATAGAGGGTTCTCCCGTAAATGTGGTGATAATAAAAGTTCATCTAAGTTATTTATGTAGATTATACCAGATGCTCGGTTAATCATTGTAAATGATGATGACATAATTTCTATTTCTTTATCCTCACGCCCAGGTTGGTTGAAAATTTATCAGTGCATTACACTTACCCACCGTTAAAAATTTGCTTTGCGGTCAAATTCAACTCTGGAAACACTGCCGATTCAACCCTTTCATCTCCTCGAAACAGCTTAATTTGATACTCACCATCTACTAACTGATAAACCGATAAAGTAGGCTGTTTCGGAGAACCAATATAACGGCTACCACCTAAACCCAAATAATCTACAATCCAATATTCAAAAATGCCTAATGCTTCATAATCAATCATTTTGTGGCCATAATCATCCCGCCAATTTGTGCTGACAACTTCAACAACTAATTTGACGGAATTTCCCTGAGTAATAACTGATTCTCTTTCCCATCGAGACTCATTGGCTGCTACGGCTTGTTTATCTAATACAATTACATCGGGATCGTAGCCAGAGTTATCGCTAAATTTAATTGTACATTCCTTGGGAATAAAGTAAGGAATCTGTAGTCGCCTGATTTCTAACCCAAACTCGATCGCCTGAAAACCTGCGCTGGCTGAATGTTTACCAGTTGGATTTGGCATTTCAACAATAACTCCGTTATGTAATTCATAATGTCCGTTTTCTGGCTTTCCTTCCAGAAAATCATCAAAAGTTATTAACTTGGATATTGTTTGAGTCATCAGAAAGCCTCTTTAGTGATAGGTACATGAATAATTATATTTTTAGCTTGATCGAGGGATGCGATCGCCCTTTCCATCTCAAACTCTGCCAGATCGAGCGATCGCCCTGAATGCCACCATAGCATAAACCGCTTTATTCCAAAACTATCCAAATGTCAAACGCCGCACCGTACCATCATCTGTAAATCGCTGTTCGCCAACGCCAACAACTTCCACAATAACTTCGCGTTCAGAAATCGAAAATTGACCCTCGCGCGCGGCAATTTCAACGATGATTTTGTCCTCTTCCAAATACACTTTGTAATTAGTCGTTGCCCAGACACCTTGTTCATGCTCAAAACTGTGTCCGTCGTCCTCATAAAGCGTCCATTCACCGCTTCCGGGCCAAATTCGCATTTTCAATGACTCAAGCGGTTCTTCGCTGACAAATTGCCTCACAGGTTCCATCGCAATTATGCCCCCGCCCCGCACGTAAAGCGGCATTCTCTCCAAAGGTGCATCAGCCAAAATGTGCGTCGGGCCCTGATAGCATTCGCCCGTCCACCAATCGTACCAAGTCCCCTCCGGGAAATACACGGCGCGGTGTTCAACTCCCGGCCGGTAAACAGGTGCAGCCATCAGCGACGGGCCGAGCAATACTTGATCGTAAAGGTGATAAGTTGCCCGATCGCGCGGAAATTGATATAGTAACGGTCGCAAAATCGGTGTTCCCGTCGTCGCAGCTTCCCAAAACAAGGTGTAAATGTAAGGCAACAACTGATAGCGCAAATTCATGTATTCGCGGCAAATCTTCTCAGTGCGATCGCCAAAAACCCACGGTTCGTGTTGGGCCGTATTTATCGCCGAATGACCGCGCATCAAGGGATACAGCATTCCCACCTGCATCCACCGCGCGAACAATTCAGCGGTTGCATTCTCCGCAAAACCCCCGATGTCGCAACCGACAAACGCCACGCCGGAAAGCCCCATATTGCAAAGCATCGGTAGCGACATTTCTAAGTATTCCCACTGCGATAGATTGTCGCCCATCCATACCGAGGAGTAACGCTGAATGCCCGCAAAACCCGATCGCGTCAGCACAAAAGATCGCTCGCCCGATCGCACTTTTTGCAACCCTTCCGAACAAGCTTTCGCCATCATCAACCCATACAAATTGTGCGTTTCCGCGTGGGTTGCGCCCTCGGATTCCGGGCCTTGCGGTGCATCCAGCGGAAACCAGACGTGTTGGTGGCCGTCGCCAAAAGGCCGTTCTGCGATCGAAGGTTCGTTCATGTCGTTCCAAATCCCCGCAACGCCCATATCTGTAAGGTTTTTGTGCAATTCGCCCCACCACTCGCGCACCTCTGGCCGCAGGAAGTCGGGAAACACCGCTTTTTCGGGCCAAACGTAACCGTGGAATAGCCTTCCCTCTGCGGTGCGGACGAAATAGTCATTTTCCACACCCCGATCGAATACTTCATAATCTCCTTCCGGTTCGTACTTGACACCGGGATCGACAATCGTGACAACCTTAAAACCCGCTGCTTTCAAGTCTGCGAGCAGTTTCGCGGGATCGGGGAAACGCTTCGGGCTCCAGGTAAAAACGCGGTAGCCGTTCATATAGTCGATATCGAGGTGGATGACATCGCAGGGAATGGCCCGATCGCGAAATTCCTTCGCCAACTCCCGCACAACGTCCTCGGAGTCGTAGCTCCAGCGGCATTGGTGGTATCCCAGCGCCCATTTTGGCGGAAGCGGCATCCGGCCGGTTAACTGCGTGTAGGTGGCGATAATTTGGGCGGGTTCCGGGCCGTAAATGATGTAGTAATCGAGTTCCGGGCCTCTGGTTTCCATCCGCAAAACTCCCGGTTGTTGGGCGCCGATGTCGAACTGACTCCAAAATGTAGTGTTGAAAAAGAGGCCGTAAGCGCGATCGGGATTCAGGGCGATGTAAAATGGGATCGCCTGGTACATTTCATCGCTGAGGGAATTGTAGTCAAGCGCGTCTATTGTCCAGTTTGTCTTGACTTGGGAGAGTTTGTCGAGAAAGCCGGTGCGTTCGCCAAAACCGTAGAAGTGTTCGTCTGCTTCGATGCGTTTCCAGCCTGCGGTTGCGCCGGTGCGCCATCCCATACTAGGATCGCAGTCGCTAGCAAAGGGTTTTCCCGATTTGTCCAAGCATTCGATGGAAGCGCGAGCCCGCTTGACTGAAATCGTTATTTGTGATGTTTCAATTTCTATTTTTTCCTCTGTTTCTCGCACTTCAAATGGTATAATTTCCCACTCTTCGTCAGGGACAGTTATTGATTGCGATCGGCTTTTGAATTCACCTGTCGGGGACATTCGCACTCTGATTAAATTCGGCGCGAGGATGCTGAGGTTTAGGGAAGTTTCGCCGCAATTAAAGTGAAGGGTGCGATCGGTTTTCTTTATGGACTCTACCGAGCCTATTGTTGACCAAGGCTGTTCTGTAATTTGGAGTTTTCCGAAGTATTGTGGCATAGACTCTGACTGAAAATATTATCGATTTTGCTTTCATGAGTTAAGGGTTGTCATCTGGCAAAAGGCTGAACTACAACGATCGATCTCATGCACCAAAACCTCAATATCTCTAATCTGTCCGATCCACCGCCTGATTAACCCGATCGCCTGAGAGTATTGTAAAGGTGAGAGCTAAAGAATCTAAAATAAATGTTACCTAAGTTTATTAAACCTTTAACTTATGCCTCTCACAGAATTTTTATCCCTCCTCAAATAGTTATCTCACTCCGATAAACTGTTGCTACTAAATTTCGTGGTAGCCGAATTATTGAATAATGAATCAGGTTTAATCCCATTAAACTGTTGCTACTAAATTTCGTGGTAGCCGAATTATTGAATAATGAATCAGGTTTAATCCCATTGGATGTTCAGAACAAAATAGATACTCAAGGTTTATATGATTCTTTTGAAGCTGCTGCTGGTTTAGCAAAAGCACTAGCAGAGGAAAAAGCGAAGACACTTGGTTAATATGGTGCTTTGGTAGTCTAGATGCTTGCTTTTTCAGCGACCGCCTGCTACCTTTATTTTGGGTCCACTAAAACTTGATTGAAAACCTGTTTTTGTCTGTGGGATTTGTTTTACTCCTCACAGTTCGGGGCGTCTCAGAAACAGCGGTGAATTTGCTGATTGTTGCGTACATCACAAATTAGCAGAAGTACAGTCTCGGTATTTTTAAAGATGAGGGTAGCCATGAAACGTAAAAAACAAGACCAACTCAGCCGCCGCCAGTTTCTACTCGGTTCGGCAATTGCAGGTAGCGGTATTATTGCCGCAAACCTGCGATCGCAATCAGGATTAGCACAATCTTCTGCACCGGCAATTATCACCTCGGAGCGGATGCGCCCCAGCATTCCATACGGTGTTGCTAGCGGTGATATTACCGGCAACAGTGCGGTGATTTGGAGTCGGTGCGATCGCTCCTCCCGGATGATAGTCGAATATGACACCGCCGACTCCTTCGGCAACGTGCAGCGCATCATCGGCCCAGCAGCGTTGGAAACTAGCGATTACACGGCGCGTATTAACCTGATTGACCTACCAGCCGACCGGCAAATATTCTACCGAGTCAGCTTCCAGAATTTAGCCGATCCAAACATCTACAGCGTCCCCGTTACAGGCAGTTTCCGCACACCTCCAAACAGCAAGCGCGACATCTTTTTTGCCTGGTCTGGAGACACCGCCGGACAGGGTTGGGGTATCAATTCTGAATGGGGCGGCATGAAAATCTATGAAACTATCAGGCAGCTTAAGCCAGACTTCTTCATTCATTCTGGCGATTACATCTATGCCGATAATCCGATTAAATCTGAGGTAAAACTTGACGACGGTAGCATCTGGAAAAACATCACAACAGAAGAAAAGTCAAAAGTAGCTGAAACCTTAACAGAGTTTCGCGGAAATTACATCTACAACCTGCTAGACAATAACATCCGGCGCTTCAACGCCGAAGTGCCTCAGCTAGTTCAGTGGGATGACCACGAAACTACAAACAACTGGTATCCCGGCGAGATGCTAATGAGCGATGACCGCTACAAAGTCAAAAGCAGTTCTTTACTGGCAGCGCGAGGCAAGCAAGCATTTATGGAGTATACGCCGATCCGCTTCGATGCCAACGACCCAGAACGGATTTACCGTTCGTTCAATTACGGTTCTTCCCTGGAAATTTTTATGCTGGATATGCGTAGCTACCGAGGAATAAACACTACCAACCGTCAGACAGCAGCAAGTGAAGAAACGGCGTTTTTGGGTAATGCCCAAGTTAGCTGGTTAAAGAACAAATTGCAGAATTCAAAGGCAAGGTGGAAAGTAATTGCTAGCGATATGCCAGTCGGATTGGTGATTGAAGATGGCAAAAACAGCGGCAAATTTGAAAACCTCGCCAATGGAGATGGCCCTGCATTAGGACGCGAACTCGAACTTGCTCAATTGTTGCGCTTTATCCAGCAAAACAATATCCAAAATGTCGTTTGGCTGACGGCTGACGTGCATTATGCTGCCGCGCACTACTACGATCCAGGTCAAGCTCAATTCACTGATTTTAAACCTTTTTGGGAGTTTGTTGCCGGGCCGCTTCACGCTGGAACTTACGGACCAAATAAGCTTGACAATACTTTTGGCCCCCTAGTTAAGTTCCAAAGTTTGCCGCCGGGAGAATTAGAAAATCTACCTCCTACAAAAGGTTTTCAGTTCTTTGGTACGGTTAAAATTAATGGCGACAGTCAGGTGATGACTGTGGCGCTGCACAACCTTGAAGGCAAAATTCTCTACAGCGTGGACTTGCCGCCGGAGGTTTAAAACAGCTTCAAGGGCGCTGGACAAGTCGATCGGCAAAATTACAAAATGTACGAGTAATATCAAGTTCTATCATCTGCGATCGATCGGGGAGTAGTAACGCGCTCAAAGCCCTATCTACTTACCGATAGAAAATAATATTCTCAATGCTAGTCAAACGCCCCTGTTGGGCGGCGATCGAATCTAAGCGAAGCGCAAAGACTTTGCACCTTAGCTGCAACAGGGGCGTTATGCTGCGCCGTCACTTTCCGAAGTAATTGGTATACCGATTTGAGTGAACCACGTTAATTTGTCGAAGTATCCACGCTGAAATTGAATTTTACTATCTACAACGTGGAAGAACCCGCACCCGCGCAGAGTATAACTCTTGCCAGTCGGAGTAAAACCAGCAAATTCGCCGACAAATGTACCCGTGCCACTCCACTCCAAAATCGCCCACTCACCGTCTTCAAACAGATTCTCCATATGGGTGCAGTTGCCTGGAAACGCCTGAAAGAATGAGATAAAAACTTACGCATCAATACCTTCACCACTTTAGTTTTTTACGGCGATTAAAAATCTTTATCCAGTATTTTCGGAAAAAACCCGGTTATGAAGGTACCCCTGCGTCCGGGACTGTAGATAAGTAACCACACAAAATTAATTACATAAAGACTCCTTGCTAGGCAAGGGTTTCAGTATAAATATTGTGTAATTAATTCTGCACACCTACTTATTACTTGTACAAAACCGCCTCTTTCAAAGTCGCGATCTTACCTAGCGCTTCATCGAGATCTTCTTGAGACGCGCCGTGGGCAATGATGGCATCTGTCAAATGCTTCACAATTGCATCAAAGTGTTCTGGCTGTAAATTCAAACCTGCGTGTGCTTTCTCCATTGAACGGCCTGAGTATTGCTTGGGGCCGCCAAGGGCATAAGAGATAAAAGCAGTTTGATGGCGGCGCTGCTTTTCCATATCTGTATGATCGAAGAAATGGCTCACTATCTCGTCAGCCAAAACATCGCGGTAAAAATCATCCACCATCTCTTTAATGGCTGATTCTCCACCCATTTTCTCGTACAATGTTGTTGCCATATCGTTTCAGCGAGTTGTTTTTTTTCACTTACTCTTTAATTTTAGCTGGCAGCTTGGCTTTTTTCACCCTGTGAAATATTAATTTAATCTGAAATAATTACTTAGTAACTGTTGCGGCTGGTGGTATTTTTGAGCTCGCCCTCTATTTGTAAACTTTATTAACGTTCTATTGCCAGTTAGATATAGTCGATCGCCCTCCCTGCATTTTGACTTAATGCACGGATTGCTTGTTTTAGCAAGATGCTTGCGACAAAGCCGCAACACACATCTGTTTTTCAGCTAGCAAACTCAAGAAATTGGTGAGAAAACAGCGGCCGGATGCGATCGCGGAAATTAGGCCCGCCCCTGCAATTCCACAAGTTAAAATAAATGGGCGATCGGCTGCTGAGCGGCATCATGTATAATGGAATTGCAAATATAATCGAATCACCACAACGATCGCCTGTATACTGATATTCTGCCGTTGCTAGTCGGTTGCGACACTTCCGGGCGATCGCTCGCAGTTAAGAAAAACCCTTGACTTAAGTACGCGGACTGAAATCAAGATTATTATGTCCTCTGCGAGGAACGAAGCAATCCCAAATCTGAGCGATTGCTGCATTTCTATCTGCTGTTTCCTTAAAATTTGATGATTTTTGAGTGCCTTGAAATACTATAGCCAACATCCTAACGCTTTCTCGATCGACTACCTCAACGACTTGCGAGGAGCAATTCTAGCCTCCCCTTATCTAGCAATCAACAACCTCAATCGCGATTTCATTGGCACAAAAGGGTTTTCCGTGGTGTTTCAACGTGCGGAAATCGCCGAAGTAGAACGGCGGTTTCCCTTGTTCAAACCCTATCTAGACCAAGCATTACAGCCTGAATGCAATGCTTTTTACCTCAACCCTTTGTTGCTGGGTGAAGGTTCCCGCGTCGATCCGCATATCGATCGATCATTGCGATCGTACTGCAAAACTGTTGAACCTCCCGTAGCCGTCAGCGTTTTGTACGTACAAGTACCGCCAAACTTGCAAGGGGGAGAGTTGATACTGCGGCGCAACAAACAGCAAGTCGGACAGATTAAGCCGCAAGCCAACTCGCTGATCTATTTTCAAGGAGATTTGACTCACTCTGTCAACGCTGTTAAAAGTACCGGAACTCGTTTGAGTTTGGTTTGCGAACAGTACAGTTTGAGCGAAACAGAACTGCAAGATATTCCAGGATTCACAGTGGAGTCGAGGGCAGTGAAAGCCAAAAGCAAGTAATGTTTATTCTCTAAAAAAAACCTCTTATTTGACAATCAAAATGTCTCCCCAAGCAGGAATTACTGTCATACTACCTACCAAAAAAACTTAAATAGCCAGCTTTATGTTGGGCGCTTGTTTATACCAGTAAAAAAAAAGGTAACTGTAGGGCCGTAATCCCAACGATTAGTTCATTAGTCCTTGCCAAATCTTTAATCTCAGGGCTAAGGCAAACTGTCACAAGATTTTTAGGTATGTTATTGCGCTTGGGCGCTTTTAGGATATGAAAGAGCGCCCAAGCGCAACAACATATTTTTGTTTAAAGTGCCAGTTGTGTAAATCCGGTTTTTTAAGGATTGCAGATTTCGGGGAGCGCTTTTTCTTCGGGATGATTAGCAATATAATTGCTCAGCCATTGGCAACTCAGTTTCATTAAATTATCTACATCAAGTTTCAAATTCCAGATCCTTAAAGTAGAATCATCGCTGGCAGAAACAAGAGTTTTGCCGTCGGGACTGATGTTAACGTCATTAACTCGATCGCTATGTCCCTCAAAAGTTTGTAGGGGCAGCACCTCCGATCCTGTTTGGCCGTCTGCTACATTCCACAATTTAATTGTGTGATCGAAACTTGCAGATGCGATCGTTTTGCCGTCGGGACTGAAACTAATGCTTTTTACCCAAGTTCCGTGTCCTTTGATCGTTTTGAGTTCGGTGCCTGTTTCTCCATTCCACAATTTAATTGTGCTGTCATCGCAAGCGGATGCTAAGATTTTGCCGTCGGGACTGAAACGCAGGCTGGTAATTCGGCTGTTATGGGCTCTCAGAATCCTTCTTGGAGTAGATTCTAAATTCTTTAAATCCCAGAAATAGATCGCGCGATCGTTTCCTGCGGATGCTAAAGTTTTGCCATCGGGACTGAATGTGACACTTCTAACTCTTTCGAGATGTCCTGTGAAGGTTTTGATTTGAGTACCGCTTTCTAGATGCCACAATTTAACAGTTTTATCGACTCCGGCTGATGCTAAGATTTTACCGTCGGGACTGAAAACAACGCTATCAATTCCCCTCTGATGCCCTGAAAGGGTTTTGATTTCGGTGCCGGTTTCTAGGTTCCACAATTTAATAGTTTTATCGCTTCCTGCAGATGCTAAAATTTTGCCGTCAGGGGCGAAACTGACGCTGGTGACGGCACCTCGATGTCCTAGAAAAGTTTTGATTTCGCTGCCGTTTTGTGCATTCCACAATTTAACAGTGCGATCGTTGCTACCGGAGGCAACAGTTTTGCCGTCGGGCGAGAAACTCGCACTGAAAACCTGACGGCGGTGGCTTTCAAGCACTTTCGGTTCGATGCCGGTGAGGTTCCAGAGTCGTACCGTGCGATCGGTACCTGCCGTTGCCAAAGTGCGGCCGTCGGGACTGAAACTAAGGCTGGCAACCCTGCCGGTGTGTCCTTTGAGCGTTTGCGGCTCGATGTCTCCTAACTGCGATAAATTCCACAATTTGACGGTGCCGTCTTCGCTAGCGGTAGCCAGAGTTTGGCTGCGGCTGTCTCTGGGACTGAATTTGACGTTCCAGACTTGCCTGGTGTGGGCTTGCAGGGTTTTGAGGAGAGTCAGGTTTTGGACATCCCACAGCTTGACTAAACCGTCTTCACCCGAAGATGCTAGGGTTTTGCCGTCGTCGGAGAAACTGACACTTCTGACAGCATTGGTATGGCCCCTCAGCGTTGCGATTTCCGTTCCGTCTACTGGATTCCAGAGTTTGACAGTGCGATCGCTACCCGAAGATGCGATCGCCAACCCGTCGGGCGAAAAAGTGACGCTTGTTGCCCACCCCCTATGCCCAGTAAAGGTTTGAAGTAAAGTGCCGTCTGCTAGATTCCAGAGTTTGACAGTGCCGTCGGAACCAGAAGATGCGATCGCCAATCCGTCGGGAGCAAAACTGACTCCTCTCACCCAGCCCCTATGCCCCGTAAGGGTTCTAATTTGTGTGCCGTTTTCAATGTTCCAGAGTTTGATAGTAGCATCGTCACTAGCAGATGCGATCGTCTTGCCGTCAGGTGAGAAACTGACAGTCCAAACGTTGTCGCGGTGTCCGGTGAGGGTTCTGAGTAAGATGCCGTCTGGGTTCCAGAGTTTGACAGTATCGTCTTCGCTAGCGGATGCGAGGATTTTGCCATCGGGCGAGAAAACGACGTTTCTGAGGACAGCTTGGTGGCCGAGGAGTCGATCGCGCTCTCGGATACTGTAAAGTGCTTGTTGGAGGGCGATCGATACTTGCATCTTAGTTTCAGATTTTGCCGGACTGAATGCCTCTAATTTTTTAAGTTTATGTGCTGCAAGGAGTGCTTCGATCAGTGCTGGAAAAGGGTTTGAGGCTAAAGTTGTCTTTGACGACAAACTTTCGAGGACTATTTTGGTTTCTGCGAGTTCTCGATCGGCTTTAATTACTTGCAATTGTACGGCGATAGCTGCTGCTAAAGATATCCCTAAAATTGTCGAGCCGATCGCAATTATTTTTCTAGCTTGTTTTTTAGCTAACGTTAACTCTGTTTTAGCTTGATGCTGAGCCAGACTTAAAGTTTCATTAGCTTGTGCCAATATTTGACTTTCCTCAGCTTGCAGTGCAAAAGCCAATTCAACTTCTCGCTTTTCCAAATCCTGAGCCGCCGCTAAAAAGCGGTAATCCAGATGGCTTAAACTTTGATATTTTGCCCATTCCAAAGCTTCCTGCAGCGCCTGACCCCGCAGGAGCCGCGAATTATCCTCAAAATTGGCCGCCTTCCAAGCATTAAAATTTTCCGAATAAGGTCGCAGCTTTCCTAACTGTTTTTCCACCCATTCAAGATTGAAAACTTCGGCATAGATTCGGTTATAAACTTTTAATTTTCCGTGCTGTTGCACCACTAAACCTGACAGTCGCAATTCCGTTTGTTCGGGACTGCCATCAGCAAGAACCCCCCCCAGCCCCCCCTTGCTAAGGGGAGGAGCAAGAGTGGCTATTTCTTGCTTTCCCAGGGGTGAAGTAGCAGCATTTAGCCCCCCCTTGCTAAGGGGTGGCTGGGGGGGGTTCGCGGATTGCAAAACCTGCTGGTAAAGCCCCAATAACTGCCCCGCTTTTTGCTGATTTCTCAAAAGGCGATCGCGAATAGTTTTCAAATGTTCAGGCTCATCCTGAGACTCCCAATTCTCCACAATCCGCAACTTCACCAACCTCTCAACTCCGTCCTCCTGTGTGGAACAGGCATCCTGCCCGTCTGTGGGGATCGAACAGGCATCCTGCCTGTCTTTTTCAGCGCCCTCTGCGTCTCTGCCGTTAACTTTCTTCAACTCCTTTTCCAGCATTAACTTGCACAGCTTTTGGGTCAAAAAAGGTTGTCCCCCCGTCCAATCCAAAATATCTGCGATCGCACTTTCAGGATTGGCAACTTGCCCCTGCCAACCATCAATTAAAGGCTGCACTTCATCAATCTGAAAACCGCGTAAATTGATCGCCTTACCAATATTAAAAGGAGTTTGAGTTTTATCAGCAATCAAATCCGAAGGCGTCGCCACCCCCAACAGCGCAAAAGTCAAACGCCGGTACAGAGGATTGTCAACTCTTTGATTGTAAAACCAGCGAATCAGAGCAAAAAACTCATCAGCCGAAAAATTCATGCTCAATACTCGATCGATCTCGTCAATAAAAATAACTATATTTTGGGAAATTTCAACTAAAATAACTTCTTCGATAAACAAACTAAACCGCTGGACGGGAGATAACAAGTCCCGGCGTTCGCGCCACCAATTCCGCCAATTAATTTTATTACCTAGCTGACAGCTACTGACCAAAGAATTGACAATGCCTGCATACCACTTTTCGGGAGTTACATCTTCCTTGCCAATCCCAGTTAAATCGATAAAAGCGCACACAGTACCTTCAGCTTGCAATTTTTGCATCGCCCGCACCCGCAAACTAGATTTGCCCATTTGCCGCGAATTCAAAACGTAACAAAACTCACCCGCTTTCAAACTTTCGTAAAAGTCCAAGTCTGCTTGTCGCGTCACGTAACTCGACGCATCTGCGGGGAGACTCCCGCCAATCTGATATTCATAACTAACTGGAGATTCTTTCATCATTGCCTGCACCAAAATCTAGATTTGATTGTACGATCGCAAACCTGACTATGTAGAGATTTACCAAAAAACCTGATTTTTGCTGATTTTGATGATGCTTTGTCAGGCTGCACCTGATTTTTTCCGATAAATTCCGAGTGCGAAGCTCTTTATCAGTTCCTATAATACCTGATTTTATCACCATTGCAGTTCAAGAGTTTTACGAAGACACTGATAACAGAAAGCGAAAGGTGCAGCAAACAAATACAAACACTTAGCGCTTTGACAAACTCAGAATACACTCATAAATAGGATTAATACCATGACAGAACTTAGAACGATCGCCGACGCTAACATTTCTACCCTGAGATTCGGTTTAATTGAAGACTTGACCGACGTTCCTCGGACTGAAGACCCTGATTCAGATAATCCGAATCCTAAGCCTAATAAATTCGGTTTGATTGAAGACTTTACCGATGTTCCCCGGACAGACCCCGATGGCGATCCGAATCCCAATAAATCCCCTTTTATTGAAGACTTCACCGATGTTCCCCGGACAGAAGACGATGGTAATCCAATGGTAGAAATACGTGAAGTAATCGCCGCAGATAGCAACTCTACTAACAGCTTATTCGGCCGCATCGATAAAATCAGTGGCTTACCCAATGACAACATAACGGGAACACCAGGAAATGACTACCTAGTAGGAAAGCATTACACGGACGATGACATCTTTGGCGGTGGCGGTGCAGATACACTCAAAGGCCTTGACAGTGACGACTTCCTATTTGGCGGTACTGGCAATGATAAAGTCTATGGCGGTGGCGATTCCGATTGGCTAGAAGGCAATAGCGGCAACGATTTTCTTGTTGGTCACGCCAATGGTGACGGATACGATTATTATGAAGTCGATACCTTAATTGGCGGTTCCGGAGCCGATACATTCTCGCTAGTTATTGACGGCCCAGAGTTTGAAGTTCCTTACTTAGATGGCTTAGGCGAGCACGCTTATGCAATTATTCGGGACTTTAAGAAAGCCGATGGAGATGCAATTTTGATGGTCGGTCAAAAGCAAGACTACGAATTTGTATCGGGCTACTACGATTACGGCAATGACTCTCTGAAAGACACAAAAATATTTTATCAAGGTGACATGATTGCCGTAGTTTCTGACACAATGGCTGCGGATTTAACCCTGTCCTTCGTCTAATTTTATCTGTAGGGCGCTGCACACCTTCCGCTTCGCTCCGCCCATTCTTGGCGTGTCAATTTAAGGGAAAATACCCCGCTTGCCTGCGGTGGGAAACCGCTCGTCTGGGTGCAAGTCGAATGTGGCGACGCCCGTCATCGAACTTGCACCCTTGCCTACACAAACAAAATTCATCTACGTGGGTTTCGCTCAATCTCTACGCCCTAATTTTGAAGAACAAGGAGCAACTGAAATGGCAATTATTAATGGAACCCCTTTCAATGACGACGATACCTTCAATAACGGTCAATTCCGACCCAAGTTAGTTGGTAAAGATCCTGAATGGATGCAAGGCCCCAATGGCCCTGTATTAACGCTGGGATCTGACACAATCTATGGTGATGCAGGAAGCGATATATTGTTGGGTCTTGGTGGAAATGACTATCTAGATGGTGGGTCTAACAACGACGTTCTCGATGGTGGCGCTGGTAATGACACTTTATATGGCGGCGTTGGCTACGACTATCTAGTTGGCGGCCCTGGTGACGATCGGCTGATTGGTGGTAATTTAGACGATGCTCTGCTTGGCGGTATCGGCAATG
>NZ_JAUBQH010000024.1:3852-88094 GCF_036701145.1 Microcoleus sp. Pol17C6 | reverse complement strand
TCAACAATAAATATCTCAAAGTGTTGTTTTATTGTACACAGTAGCTAATTTACGATGATTACATTTATGTCCTATAACTTAACTATACAGAGGCTTTGATTGTTTTCGGAGATGTCTCTTTGATATATGGCTTCTGTACAGGTGGCAAAGTGTAAAGACTTTCCTGTTTTTCGAGCAAGCCGCGCTGCGATATAGATTGCAATGCGTTTAGCAAATATGATGATGATATTTGTCCGTTTTGTACCAATTTGGCGAAGTTGACTGGCTGGTTTTCTGTGGTCAACAATGACATGACTTGTTTTTCTAGTTCGGAAGTGGGTAGTCCTGGATAGTCATGAAAAAATAAGGCTTTCACTCTCTAGATAAACAGGCGTTATACTCATGAATAAAATACCCGATTGCTCCAATATGATTGGAGAGCTTTTAGAAAAGGAAAGAGTTTTTCTGACTAAACGAGATATTCTTTGTCTCATCGTATTGTTAAATCTTTCTATATAGGAAGTTTAGCCACTTTCCTTGACTACTGATTGGTGTCTCTTTTTTGGAAAAACTCTCTGATAAGCACTCCAAAAGTCGGTGAATAAACAAGCACCTTGACTCTGGAACTGTCGGTAGAGAATCCCACAATCCTTGAGTTCCTAAATGGTGACTAATGGCTAATGACTGATGACTGATGACTAATGCAAAAACTTGCGGACTTGATATTCGCGACTTTCGGCGATCGCAATTTGCAAATCGCCCATTTTGGCATCCAACTCCTCGATTGTGCTTTGTGGCACAGACTTCCACTTCTCCCTAGTTTCCCAGCGAATCACCATCACCACCTCATTTTCCACCGGATCTACCCAAATTTCTTTGCCTAAAAAACCGTCCCAACTTTTTAGTCCCGCCGTCCAAACTTCCTGATCTCGCTGAATAAACTGCTCCCACTTTTCTTGAGGTACTTTAAATTTTAGCCACTCAATTACCATCTTATTTCCTATTTGTAAATAGCTAATTAATCGTTGCCGATCGCAATTTTAATTATCAACTCAGTTCCCTCTCCCGGACGCGAAACACAGTGCAACTTACCGCCGTGCTTTTCTACTACTAAATGCTGGGATATTGCTAGACCCAAACCAGTGCTCGTGTCTGGACATTTAGTGGTAAACAAAGGGTCAAAGATGCAGTCGAGGACTTCTTCAGTCATGCCAGGGCCGTTGTCACTAATGGCGATCGCCACTTCGTTTTCCCCTACCACGGAAGTCCGAATCCGAATTTCGGGATTGAATACTTCAGCTCTCGACCTGCCTGAAGACAAGTAAGACGGATTTTGAATTTTACCATACTTTTCGGGATTTCTCCCCCCTTCTTCCAAAGCGTCGATCGCATTTGTCAACAAGTGCATGAACACTTGGTTTAAGTGTCCCGCATAGCAGTGAACTCGCGGCAAATCTCCGTACTCTTTAACTAGAGAAATCCCCGGCCGTCCCCCTTTAGCTTGCAGGCGATTTTGCAAGATCAGCAAAGTGCTGTCCAAACCTTCGTGGATATCAGCAGGCTTCATTTGGGCTTCGTCGGTACGCGAGAACAAGCGGAGCGATCGCACGACATCGCGAATCCTTTCGGAACCCACTTTCATTGAATTTAGCAGTTTTGGCAAGTCTCTTTTGATGAAGTCTAAGTCTAATTCCTCCATCAAATCTTGAATTTCCGGCACGGGATGGGGATAATTCTTTTGGTAAAGGTCGATCGCTCGCAGCAGTTCTTGAATGTAGCCAGTGGCATGGCTGACATTGCCGGAGATAAAACTAACTGGATTATTAATTTCGTGCGCTATTCCTGCTACCAACTGCCCCAGAGATGACATCTTTTCTGTTTGAATCAGTTGAGTTTGAGTTTGCTGCAAAATTAACAGCGTCTGCTCTAATTTAGCCGCTTGTTGTCGCAGGCGTTCTTCTGATTCTTGCAAAGCTAAAAGTGACTGTTTGCTTTCTGTAATATCCAACCCCACAAATACCGCCGCCGTATTGTTATGGTATTTTTGAGCCACTATTAGATAAGTTTTATTTTCTCCTCTAATGCTCGCTGTTACTTCTTGAGATGTTTTCTTTTTATGGTTGGCAAAGAACTCGTATACTAAATCGTTAAATTTGGGACTTGTCTCTAAAAAACCTACTTTTTGACCGAAAAATAGTTCTGCGGGCATTTT
Source organism: Microcoleus sp. Pol17C6 (assembly GCF_036701145.1). NCBI lineage: Bacteria > Bacillati > Cyanobacteriota > Cyanophyceae > Oscillatoriales > Microcoleaceae > Microcoleus > Microcoleus sp. Pol17C6. The sequence continues at coordinate 85,903 of NZ_JAUBQH010000024.1, read as the reverse complement.
GTAAGCGCTAGCTAAATGTCGATTTACTCCCAAATAGCGCAAATCGGAACTTACCCAAGAAACTAATCCCGGCACCGCGTCCAAAACGGCTTGAAGTTGCTCTTTAGCCTCTACGAGCGCTGATTCTGCTGCGAGGCGAGCAGAAATATCGCGGGCGATCGCGCAGCGGTATTCGCAGCCGCCGTATTCTAAATAATTGACTTTAACTTCGACGGAAAAACTGGCGCCGTCTTTGGTTTTGTAACTGGTTTCAAAAGTGAGGTTGGTTTGCTGCTTGAGTTGAGCCCAGTGTTCTCGCCAATCCGATGCTGGCAAATGCGAATCGATGTCGCTAACCCTCATGTTTAGCAGTTCCGATTCCGAGTAGCCGAAAAGATGGCAAGCGGCTTTGTTCGCGTAGCAAATTTGACCGTCGGAGGTACTAAAAAAGATTGTATCAGCAGCATTTTCGAGGGCAATTTGAGTTAGTTGTGGTATTGTTCCTAACTGCTTGCTTTTGACCTCGGACTGAAATTTATTAGAGCAATTGGTTTGAGCGGGAGCCTCACCTATCTTAGATGCCAACAAAATCAAACCGCCGATCGCACCTTCGCTATTTTTCCAAGGCTGAAATACCCATCTTACCGACTCGCTGACAGAGCCACTTGCGGTTTTTCCTGATACAGATGCGAGCGATCGCCCTGCCACAAACTCGCTGTATTCCAAAACTCCCGTCAAACAAGCCTGGGCATTTTGCTCCCAATATTCCGGGAGATTCGGGAACAGTTCCCAATGAGATCGGCCGATCGCCTCGCCGTCGCCCAACCCGCAATCTGTTTCCCAGCGACGAGAAACCGACAGATAGCGCATTTCACAATCTACCATTGCCACGGCTTCGGCGGAGCGCTCCACAAACCGCCGAAATCTGTCTTTACTCTCGGACACGGTTGCCTCTGCGGGTTGTTGGGCGATCGGGAAAGTCCCGTCAACGTACCTTCCCAGTCCCTGACTTTTTTGCTGAACTGGCTTAGTTTGCACGGTTTGGGATTTCCTCCATAGCTGTCAAGTTTGAAAAATTCTGTTTGAGACCAAAAATGCTGTTTTTCCCTGATTTGCTCTCTCGGACGATACCCTTAGAGGGTATCACCCATCATTGATATCATTTTTGATGGGGATATGTCTATAGGCATTAGTGTCAATTTAAGACCAAAGCTAGTGCCCGGTTGCTGTTTGACGATTAGGCATAGATCGCGCTGGCGCCCCCCGAATAATAGTCGGAGGGGACTGGAGTGATCTCTTGTCTCCCCCGACTATTCCGGGGCGCAAGAGGGCAGCGAGACTAGGCAAAAAACGAGAGATAAAAAGGGTTTTAGGCGATAATTGACCGCAATGGTCTAGAGGTACCCAAGAAAGTTTCCCCCACACTTTGATATTCAGAAGATTTCCTGGTGATTGTTCGGTATTTTATACAAGTCCCCAAAAGAATGCAACTGTATGCCCGCGATCCAAATCATGAGCTTCTTCAGTCATTCCCAATTCTTTCATTGAAAATCCCACATCGAACATGGTATGAGATCATCGTGTAGCCAGTGCGATCGCCAGATAGCTTGAGAATGCAAGAGAGCGCTCAAACAAATTTGTGCGTAAATTCACTGGTAAAATCCACTCTTCCTTTCCGTAACATTGCAGGATCTAATCTTTCAGTGGTGTTGCAAGTCATCAAAACTACGAGTTTTTGCTGAAATTGAATGCCGTGTTCGTCGATGACGCTTTGATACAAAGTTCCATCCAGCAAACTCAAAATGTGTTCAGTTTTGTTAGTGCGTTGGGCTTCTGCAGTCGATCGATCTTGAGCCAAATTATCAGCCTCATTGATAATAATACAAATCCGCTCTAAATAACTCGGTGGCACAAAATTTTCCACAGCATCGTGATCTAAGATAAAAATTACATAACCCAGCGGCACTAAAATTTCCTTTGCTACCGCTTGCGTCCAAGCAGTTTTGCCCGTACCCGGTTCGCCACTAACCAAAACAGCCAACTGATTTTGATCCAAAATTGCCTGCTGAACAGTATCCGTAAAACTTTGAACCTCCGCAGAAAACGTGCGAATTGGGAACTGGCTGTGAACCTGTCCGACGCGGCTTTTGTACCCGCCCAGAATCACCGCTAAATTATAAGTTGCCTTGCTAACGAGTGGCGCAATATCTTGGCTAATTAGAGTGTAGCAGCGTCTTCCCCTGTCGTAGCTGTCAATTTGTAGCCAGCAGCCGAATCGATCCCAAGAAGCATAAACAGTACCCAAAACTTCCAAGCGTTCCCAGCTAACAAATCGCTCCGGGGGATAAGAAAAATGTCGCTCCATAAAAGACTGGGTAATTGTATCGGGTTTCCCTAGCAAAGCCAGAACTTTGAAAACAGTAATTTCTTGGAGTTTGTTGAGAACGTAGTCGATGGGAATGCTAGCGCGGCTGACCAATTGCACCACAGGCGTTTCGGTAACTAAAACGTCTTTGTAGCGGTAATCCGGGTAAACAGGCTGCGGAGTAATGTAATCCCAAAATTCATCAATTTCGTAGCGAGTATTTTCCGAAAATACATTTAAAATATTGGCCCACCAAGTATATTGGTGTCGTCCCATTGCGTCGGCAATATCGCTAGCTGCACCTAAAGTTTTTTGAGCTAGTTCTTGGGGGTCGCTAGACGCTAAATGTACCAGGTGTTCCCAATCAAATTGACGATAAAAAGGTCGCCAACCCGAGCCTAGCAGACCTCTATTTTGAGAATTGTTTTGATGAAAATTGTTTTCGCGATCGCCCATATCTTCCGCACTCATTTTGCAAAACTCCTACTTACTCTTATTTTACAGTTTTTGTGCTACACATTCTACAAAAAAACTGAAATTTATCAACTTATTTTTAGATAAGCGGGCGGCACAAAATCTACTAACCAAACTTTGTTTTCCGAGCAGTAAAATGTATGACCATCGCGTTGCATAGCTGCGGCATCTACAGTAAAGACTGCCGGGATGCCATGTCTTGCACCTACTTGGCGCGCCGTCTGGATATTTACGGACAAATGAACATGATGCCGCGACATTTTCCTAATTCCTTGACTGAGAATAGACTCGACGGCAGTGCTACCTGTTCCGTGATATAAAATATCCGGGGGAACAGCGGGTTCTAACTGCAAGTCAACCTCTACTGTGTGTCCTTGGTTGGCACGAATTAGAGTGCCTGTGGAGTCAAAAGAAAAGCGCTGTTTGTCGTTTTGCGCGACTACTTTTTTGAGTTCTGCAAGCTGAACTGGAAAGTTATTTTTTTGGCACGCATCGAGGAGTTCGCTAACAGGAATCCAGCCACCGGGAGCGAGTTCAATGCCGATGCACCCGGGGGCGTGACGCAGGTGTTTGCTGAGATATCGGCTGATTTTTACTAATCGAGAATCGTTCATACTTTTACTTTATTTATTCAGATTTTAAATCACCTTTTAGCAAATGTCAGTTGCGGGTTATATCGTCGGGTGGGAGCGGGTTTATTGAATATGTTTGCACTGCCAGAGGACTCTTGAGTGAACCCGCTCTTACAGGTTTTCGGAAAATGATTCCTGGACGTAGAAAATGGTCTTACGCGCGAATTATAGCGGGAAAGCTCGCCCTTCAGCACCTACAAAATTAGGTTCTACCTCCGGGAATCAAAAAGTGTTTGAGCGGCGATTTTTCACGAGCTTTATATTTTTATAATTAGCAAAAACTCGGCATTCTGTCTAATGCCTTCTACCTTGGGATAACTCCGCCAAAAATAGCAAAGTTGAGATAGCGCCAGTGACATCCTACGTCGGCAAAACCAGCTTCTGCAAGCCACTTTGTCTGCTCTTCCACAGAGGAGGGAATATCTTCTTCTTGATATTTTTGAAACCAGGCTGCATCGTCCTCTCCGTTAGCTTTCATGTACTGCCGCCACAACTGTTCGTATTGCTCAGTCAGCCGGGGAGTAGCACCTGTCACAATATCTCGAATTAGCAAGATTCCCCCGGGATTCATCGAGTGGAAAAGTTTGTGAAATAGCTGTTGTTTGCCTGGGCTGTCGAGGTGGTGGATTGCCAAGCCTGAAACTACCAAATCGTAACCGCTGCCGAAATCATCTTCGGCAAAGTTTCCTTGCTGCAAGGTCAGCCGTTCTCGGAAAGCGGACAAGTTAGTTTGGCAAGTTTTCAGCATATTTTGGGCCATGTCAAAGGCTAGGACTTTTGCTTGAGGAAATGCTGACAGAATCACAGCCGACAGTATGCCAGTTCCCGCGCCTAAATCCAGAACTTTTATGTTACCCTTAGTTTCAGAAGGGATTAACTGCAATATTACATCGTGTTGCTCGCCATAGCGCGGAATGAGGCGGGGAATTAAGCCGTCATAATCAAAGGCTCTTTGTTCAAATTGCTCGCGTACAGCGTCTAAATTCACAGACGATTTTCCTCAAATTGTTAATAGTTGAGTGCGTCAAGGCAGTTTGCCGGTTATCTTCTCGGAAACCATATTACATTTGATAATACAAAAAATATACAGAGCTGTCAAGATGTTGAAGAAAATAATTTAAAAGAAGTTACGGACGATCGCCAGACACGGACTTTGTGCGCCTTAACAGGCCCGTGATTTGGGAACTGTATAGCCCTGCACATATATCTCCTTCAGTGCAGATGAGGCAGATTGTCACAGACCCGAAAGCCTGCTGAAGACGAGACTTTGTGCCAGATAGTAGGAGTATTTGTGAGAAAAAAGTTGACGGTTATGATACCTGTTTCAAACAAGAATGCAACTGTCGGTGTGTGATCGACACCATAAATTTCTCAGTAATTCCCCCTAGTAAAAGATAAAAGATAAAAGATAAAAAGGAATCAGCCAGCAGCCGATGATCGGCTAGATATGAAAAAATCAGTCCTCAGATTGACAAACTTTAGGCAACTATAAACAAAAATTGAGTTGACTCCCGAGTGGATGTGGTACCTGCCAATTTTTCAGGAAGATGAAGAGATACAAAATATTACACCCGCCGGTGCGGGAAAGAAAATTGTGATAATGAATCAGGATGCGAGTAGATTAGGTGTCAGCCGTCAGGGGAAAATAGAAGCAATGGAAATCCAACAACGGAGTAAGGATAAGCCCGATCGCCAGCAACACAACGCGCCCGATCGGCTCGGTCAATTTTCTACGACAAAAGAACTAGATTGGTCGCTACAAGAATGTTTAGATTTTAAAAGAGCGCTCGACCGATCGGCACTTGCGGTGAGGACTGACGCGCGAGGAATTATCAACTATGTCAGCGAACAAGTTTGCTCCATCTCCAACTATTGCCAAGCCCAACTAATCGGCAGCCACTTCCGCATCCTCCATTCGGAATATAAATCTTCGGAATTAATCAAAAATCTGCTGTCAACTGTTGCCAAAGGTGAAGTTTGGCAAGGAGACATTAAGAATAAAGCCAAGAATGGAACTGATTATTGGGTGTACGCAACAGTAGTTCCACTGTTGGACTGTAAGGGAAAACCGTGTCAGTATTTGGCGATCGGATTCGACATCACCGATCGCAAAGCCGTTGAAGCAGCCCAAGCCGAAGCCAACCGGGCAAAAGACGAATTTCTGGCGATCGCTTCCCACGAACTGCGATCGCCCCTGAGTGCGATTTTGGGATGGGCGCAGTTAGCTCGATCGCGCAATTTAAACGAAGCCACCACTAACCGCGCTTTGGAAATCATCGAGCGCAACGCCAAATTACAAAACCGTCAAATAGACAATCTCCTCGACCTCTCGCGGTTGCTGCGGGGGAAAGTGTGCCTCAACATCGGCCCAGTTCACCTCCCGTCTATCATAGAATCTGCGATCGACACCCTCCGTCCCGCCGCCGATGCTAAAAACCTCCGCCTAGAAAAACATTTCGACCCCGCCGTCAGCTACGTTTTGGCAGATGCAGAACGGTTGCAGCAAGTAGTCTGGAACCTCCTAGCCAACGCCATCAAATTCACCCCAGAATCGACACCATACCCAGTTCAAGTGCGGATCAAGCCTACTGAGTCGGGCGTGTTGATTAGGGTCACCGACAGCGGTTGCGGCATCGACCCCAAATTTTTGCCGCACATCTTTGACTACTTCCGCCCTGCAGACAGCTTCCAGAACAAGGAACAAAATCGGCTTGGGCTCGGGCTCTCAATTGTGCGACAGTTGGTGGAACTGCACGGGGGAAGTGTTTGGGCTTCGAGTCCCGGCCTCGGTCAGGGGGCGACCTTTGGGGTACTGCTACCGAGCGCCAATAAAAATGCACCCGACGATCGCACTGCTGCGATCGCCCAAAAGGAAAGCAAACCCGGATCGGTTTCCAAACCCCTAGCGGGAAAGGAAGTCCTGGTGGTGGAAAGCAGCGCCGAAATCCGGCAATTTCTCAAAACTGGCCTCGAAGCATTTGGAGCCAAGGTAATAGCGGTGGGTAGCGCCTGCGAAGCGATGGCCGAGTTGCAACAGTCGCGACCCGACGTGTTGGTGAGCGATATGACGGTATCGGGAGCCGACGGCTGCGATTTGATCCGCCGCATCAGAGCAATGGAAATGTCCGAGCACAGGGAACTGCTGCCGGCCGTGGCGCTGACGGGAGGTATTGAGGAAGAAGATTCGGCCGAAGCGCTGGAGGCGGGGTTTCAGAGGCATTTGTCGAAGCCGGTGGAAGCGAATCAGTTGGTGAGCGCGATCGCCCAATTGGCTGGACTGACGGGGTTCGGCTCTGGAGAGTGGGGTTCGGGAAATGTCCGGGGGACTACACCCCAGGCTGCGCTGCCGAAACCTAACAGTTTTGACGACAAAAATCATCTGGAAGAATTAACAAGTGACAGCCGAGAATTACCGCTGTTGCTGGTAGTAGAAGACAACAATTTTCTGCTGGCTTACCTCCAAACTTTATTAAGTCCGTACTATCGAGTCGCCGTCGCGAGTGACGGGGTTGAAGGTTTAGAAAAAGCCAAAAGTTTGCAGCCAAATTTGATTGTTAGCGACCAAGTTATGCCCAGACAAAACGGCCTGGATTTGCTCAAGGAGATTCGGAACACGCCAGAATTGAAATCTACTCCGGTAATCTTTTTGACAGCCCGATCGGGGATGGAATCTCGGATCGAAAGTTTGGATGCGGGTGCTGACGATTATATTTCAAAGCCTTTTGACGATAGGGAATTGCTCGCGAGGGTGAGAAATTTGTTGCGCTCGCACTCAGCCGAACAGCAGTTGGCGGAACTCAACCGTCAGTTGCTGCAGCAGAAACAGCAGTTAGAAACAGTGAATCGAGCCTTGCATTATTTGGCAAATTACGACAGTTTGACTGAGGTAAGAAACCGCCACTCTTTTAATGAATACCTTGATACGGAATGGCGGCGTTTGGCGAGGGAAGAAGCACCGCTGTCTTTAATTATGTGCGACATTGATTATTTCAAACTTTACAACGACACTTATGGTCACCAAGCGGGGGATGAATGTTTGCGGCAAGTGGCGGCGGTGATCCAGCATTCGGTAAAGCGAGCGGCAGATTTAGTCGCGCGTTACGGTGGAGAAGAATTTGTAGTAGTTTTGCCGAATACGGATATTGAAGGTGCGACTTGCGTAGCTGAAATGATCGCACAACAGGTGCGGGGTTTGCACATAGCTCACGCTAAGTCTGCTGTCAGCGAATATGTGACGCTGAGTTTGGGTGTAGCTTGCTGCATTCCGGAAACGAAGTCGCAGCCGGGGGAGCTAATTGCGATCGCCGACGAGTCGCTTTATCGAGCGAAAGAAGCAGGGCGCGATCGAGTTTCGGTTGCCGCATTTGAAGGATAATATAATAGTTAAATCAACTTGTATGGTGTGTCAGAGATCGATCCTTTCGATTTAAACAGGTTTTTTGGCTCAGACGCAACATACAAATGTGCTGGCAAACTTGGGTGAATTCAAATTGCTATAAATATAGTTAAAGAAGGTCGTGCCATGACTGCAACCTTAGACAAACCAAAAGACCAGCGTTTAATTCACTCCGGGATTGATTGGCAACAATTCAAGCTAATCGAGCAGGGGTTTTGTGATTCCCCCGACATCCGACTTTTTTATTTCAAAGGTCAGGTAGAAATCTTGGCAGTTTCGCAAGAAGATGAAGTCTTCAGCGGTGTCATCGCCCTGTTGGTGGGTACGTATTTTGTAGAAAAAGAAATCGATTTTACTACCACAGGAAGCTTTACCCAGGAAAAAGAAGGAAAAGCCTCCGCACAAGCAGACCAATCTTACTTAATTGGCAGAGGATCGGGAGGTATTGCAGACCTCTCGATCGAAGTTTTATTTACTAGCGGCAACGAAAGCAAGTTGAATCCTTACCAAGCCTTGGGAGTCCCCGAAGTTTGGTTTTGGGAGGATGGAGTATTTGGCCTTTATCATTTGCGATCGCACGGATATGAAAAAATTGACCAAAGCGAAGTTCTGCCCGGTTTAGACATCAACCTGCTGTCTCGCTGCTTGCTGATGGCTTCTAGGGTGGAAGCAGTTAAGGAGTTTCGGCGCGGGATTTCTGCGGTTTAGAGAAAAAGTGGCTTGGGCGCTCGCTCCCCCATTTATAAATATATTGTTAGGATACAAGACTAATCTTTCTCGTCTTTCATTTGCTGGCGAATGGCTGCCTCAATCTTAGTATCGAAATCCAAATCTCCCACTTTTGTTATGATTGAATTGGAGCGCTTTTTCCGCCTGTATAAGTAGGCTTGCAGTGCAGCTTCCTCCCCGCGATTTTTAATAAAATAACGCTTCAATTCTCCATATGACATTGCAGTATAGTATACTTGGCTCATTAAAATACCTCCCCATTTGGATCAATTTCAATCTCCGTTTCCTCGTCATATGTAGCCAATACAAACAAGTTTTTGCTTCTCTCGTTAACACAAACGAGGTGAATAGGTTGCAATGCCAAATATGTCAAGTAATAACTGATTCGATACAAACCCTCTAGCTGCGCGTAGGTAGGCATTCAAACCTAAAACTTTCTCGAAACTGGCATCTACTGTAGCATTCCTGTTTGCGATCGCACTTTCACCCTCGAAGATAACGCCTGTCAGTGCAGCAAAGAGTTATGGAATTTGGTTTGTGGCTCTTGACAGCTATGTATTACAAGTGTAGTATCGAGTTGCGGTAGAAAAGCTCGATCGACCGACACCAGCAAACAAAATTTAGAAAAAACCTATGCAACCCATCCGACAAGGTGACGTAATTCTCACCCCCGTACCGAAAATCGAAGGAGAAAAAAAACCTCACCTAACTCTCGCCGAAGGTGAAGTCACCGGACATTCTCACCAGATTATTGAGGGACAAGCTGAACTTTACGAAAAAGACGGCACTCTGTACTTGCGGGTGCTTTCACCGACAGCTTTATTGAGTCACGAAGAACACCATGCGATCGCAATTCCCGCAGGTAATTGGATGGTGCGAATTCAGCGGGAATATGAGCCGCAAGGTTGGAGGTATGTCGCAGACTAAGGTTAAAAAACTGACGCCCGAACAAGCAGCTTTGATTCCAGTTTATCGGGAAAAGTGGAGAGCGATCTCGCTTTCCACTGGTCCGATAAATCGCTCGCAAGCGGAGGAAACAATTAAATCGGCTTACAGTGCGATCGGCAAAAAAGCACCGGAAATCATTTTTGTAGATCGCCCCTACGAAGCTGCGGATCTAATCGTCAGTCGATTTGACAATCCCAGCAGCGAACTGCGGAGCCAATTCGAGACAAAACTTCGCAGCCCGCTAGAAAAACAACTGCGGGGTTATTTGGGAAGCCAACTAGAAACCGAACTGCAAAACCAACTGCCAACTCAACTGGAACAACGACTTTATACTCAACTGAAAACGCAATTGTGGGAGCCGGAGCGAAATTATTTAGCTGGCGAAATATCAAGCCAATTGCCACCGCAACAGGTGATCGATGAGCGGAGTGGAGAAATCCGGCCAACATTAGGAAAACACCTCAGTAATTGCATTCAACCAGAATTGTGGGCTGCTTATGGGAGTTTGTTGGATTTTTGCATTTCGGTCATAAATTTACCACATTCTTACGGCAGAAATTGGATTGTTTTTCAATCGATTGTCCGGGATTGCGGCTGGATTTATCCCTATGACAAAGTTTGCATTGTCTGTGAAAAGCCGATCGCACTTTCCGTTGACAGCAACCACCGCTTGCACGCCGAAGGAAAACCAGCGGTACAATTTGCCGACGGTGTTTCGATTTACGCCTATCACGGCGTGATTTTACCCGAATGGTACGGCAGGCTGCACCCGCACCAGTGGCAGTCTAAGTGGGTGTTGAAGGAACAGAATGCAGAAGTTCGGCGCGCGTTAATTCAGGGAATTACTTACGATCGCATTTGTCAAGAATTAGCCGTGACAGAATTAGATAGTTGGCAGGAATACACTTTATTAAGCATCGAGTTTGAGGATGATTTTGATAACGAGGGCAATGCAAAGCCAGTTTATTTGTTAAAAATGACTTGTCCGAGCACGGGACACATTCACGCTTTGCGCGTGCCGCCTGATGTGCGATCCTCTTCGAGGGCTTCGCTAACGGCTAAAGAAGCAATTCGCTGGGTAAATTGGGACATTGACCCAGAGGAGTTTTCCGTGCAAACCTGAGTAATACAAATTTAAAAAAGTCTGGCTACAATCATCAGTCTTATACCAATTGTTAAAAGTCACAGAACCCCGCGCCGGACTTAGGATCAGGCGTTTCCCTACCCGAGTATCTGTACTTCACTCAACTGGAAACCGCTATTTTGACAAAAACATTAATTCATCAAACACTAATCAACGTCCCACTATGTGCCAGTTCCAAGGGTGGAATGCACCAACCACCGATCGCCCACAAACGGTTAATAACATCAAGAAGAAGCCCACCCTCGATCGAAGGTGGGCTCTGTTCATGCCAGCTTACCGACAGCTAGGCAATCGGGTCTCTTGGCTGGTAGACGTAAAATATCGGAAAAAGATCCGAACGTCCGAAAAAACTTCTCGTCCACCATTAAGCTTCAGTTTACCCAACCCGATCGGGAAAATTGCGCCCGCAGCGATGTTCCCCTGACATCGGGGAACACTGGGGCTTAAACTTTTCAATAGACTTCTGCAAAAAAGCTCGTCTTGGGCCGGCAGGATGCCCAACGCCTACTCCGCACAAGAATTAAACTTGTTCGAGAAGTCTCATAATTCTCCTGTTTAACTTTGATTTCCCAACCGATTAGGCATCGTGATCGTGTGCAAAGCGACGGAACAGGAAATCTAGGGCGTAGTTCCGCAAATTGTAGTATTCCGGATCTTCCATCATTTGAACCCGATCGCGCGGACGCGGGAAAGGAATCTCCAAAACTTCGCCAATTGTCGCCGACGGGCCATTAGTCATCATCACCAGTCGATCGGCTAAAAACAGCGCTTCATCAATATCGTGAGTAATCATCAACACCGTACAGCGGTGATCGTTCCAGATTTTCAGCAACTCTTCTTGCAATTCCTCCTTAGTAATTGCGTCCAGAGCACCAAAAGGTTCGTCTAAAATCAGCACTTTCGGGCGAATTGCCAAGGCGCGGGCGATCGAAACCCGCTGCTTCATCCCCCCCGAAATTTGCGGCGGTCTTTTCTCAGCAGCTTCTGTCAATCCCACCATCGCCAAATGCTCTTTGACGATCGCATTTTTTTCTACCTTCGACTTATTCGGAAATACAGCATTAACCGCCAGATAAACGTTTTCAAACACCGTCCGCCAAGGCAGCAAAGCGTAACCCTGAAACACCACCATGCGATCGGGGCCCGGCTTCGTAATCCGCTGCCCGTTAATCGTCACGGTGCCCTGGCTCGGATGGCTAAAACCCGACACCATATTTAACAGTGTTGATTTGCCGCAGCCCGAGTGTCCTATCAGAGTAATAAACTCTCCCTCAGCTACAGTAAGATTGACGTTTTCTAAAGCCCTGTAACCGTTTGGATATTCTTTGTAAACATTGTCCATCACCAAAAAAGGCTGGCGGCGGCCTTTTCCCCGCTGGATTTGAGTTTTGGTGTTTGTCTGGTTGTTAGTGGTGTTGAGCATGGGTTTAGGAAATTGTGATTGGGTGATTTGCGAAGGAAGAATGAAGAGGCAATAGGGAAGAATGAAGAGGCAATTACTAAGTAGAATTAGCAGTTAACAATTAATAGCTAAAAACCAACAACTAACAATTAGCAATTACCCTGTTTTTATCCAACTCAAAACCGCTCTAAGCAGCTCTGCGGCCGGAATCGAGTACAACTTCCGCCATCGTGAAATCGCGTTTAATCGCCAGATTGTTGAGATAGCCGATCGGATCGTCAGCATTAAACACCGAGCCGTCAAACAAGCTGAGAGAACCCCGAGTGTAATTAATATCAGCCATCCCCAGCTCTCGCGCCGCCGTGCTGAACGCACCGACTCGCACCACCCGTTCCAGAATTTCCACCCAGTTGCGCGGGAACACAGTATCGCCCCAGCGCGCCATCTGCACCATGTGCCACAGTTGTTCGGTGCGGCTTGGGCGATTCACCCCCTCTCCATAAAACAAGTGGTGGGCGTATTCCCGCATCGGAGTATCGAGGTTGCAAGCAACTGATTGCGGGTCGCCGAGTTGGATGTAACTCTTATCAGTAGCGACGTACTCCCTTCCCGCGACTATTTCCGAAACCTCGGCGGCGTGATTTGGATCGGCGCAATACTGGCAAGCTTCCAGCAAAGCTTTGACTAGAGCAATGTGAGTATTGGGATAAGCATTTGCCCAGTCTTCCCGAACTCCGAGAATTTTCCCGGGGTGTCCGGGCCACAGTTCCAAATCTGTCGCCACCGTAAAGCCGACTCCTTCCATCGATGCCCGCAAGTTCCAAGGTTCGCCGACGCAGAAACCGTCAATAGTGCCGCCCTGCAAGTCAACGATCATCTGAGCCGGTGGGATATTTTTCAGCAACACATCGCGATCCGGGTCAATGCCACCGGAAGCCAGCCAGTAACGCAGCAACAGGTTGTGCATCGAAGAAGGGTGAACGATGCCCATACGGTGCGTTTGCGCGGGCGTTCTCTGGAGCATTTTTTTAAAGTCTGCCAGAGTGTAGATCCCTTGGTCGTAAAAGCGTCTCGCGAGGGTAATTCCGTTGCCATTGCGGCTCATGGTGAGGGCTGTAACCGTCGGAATCGGCTTCTCTTGGTGGCCCCCCAAGCTCAACCACACCGCCATTCCAGAGGGCATTTGAGCTGCGTCTAAGTAACCTGCGGCGATGCCGTCTACGATGCCGCGCCAGCTTGTTTCCCGCACGAGGTGGACTTCATCGAGGCCGTGCTTGGCAAAAAAGCCTTTTTCTTTGGCGACAGCGAGGGGAGCACAGGCTGCGAGGGGAATAAAGCCGAGTTCGAGGTTGACTTTTTCCAGGCCGTGACGGGCGATCGCGGGTACTTTCCGCGCCCGCAGTTTTTTGACGCGCTTCTGCTGGTTGAGGAAGTAAATCATTTCGCTACGTAGAGCGTAGTAGCTGGGGTGTGAGACTACTTCCATCCGTTTGCGGGGGCGGGGGATGTCTACTTCGAGAATGCCGCCAATCTTCGATTCTGGGCCGTTGGTGAGCATGACGATGCGATCGCTCAGCAACACGGCCTCATCCACGTCGTGCGTTACCATCAGGGCGCTGATTTCGTACTCTTGGCAAATTTCCATCAACTTTTCTTGCAAGTTGCCGCGAGTCAAAGCATCCAAAGCGCCGAAGGGTTCGTCTAAGAGTAACAGTTTGGGGCGCAGGGCCAGAGCACGGGCGATCGCCACGCGCTGTTTTTGTCCGCCCGACAGCAGTGCGGGTTGCTTCTCAGCGTGGGGCGTCAAGCCCACCATGTCGATGTGTTTTTGAATGATTTCGAGGCGTTCCGCTTTGGGTAAGCCGCTCATTACCGAGTCTACGGCTAGGGTAATGTTTTCTCTGACCGTCCGCCAAGGTAGCAGGGAATAGTTTTGGAATACTACCATGCGATCGGGGCCTGGCTGGGTGATTCTTTGCCCTTCAATTGTCACCAATCCGGATGTCGGCATATCCAAACCTGCGACCATATTTAGCAGCGTAGATTTGCCGCAGCCGGAGTGTCCAATTAAGGAGATAAATTCGCCTTTTTTAATTTCGAGATCGATGCCTTTGAGGGCTATGTATGTCCCGCCATCTGAGAGATTAAAGACTTTTTCTAGTTGTTCTACTGCAATCAAAACAGACATGATTTTCTTGCCTTTTTTGTAGGTTTGTTATTTCGATACCTGCTAATTAACTTCCCAGGCAGAGCCTAGAAGTAGATAGGAGGGAGAGACTGGAAGCATAAATACTGTGACTTTCCCGTAGAATATTATCTACTTCTTCCCTCTTCTTCCTTCGTGTCCTTCCCGTCTTCGCGGTTAAATAATCCTAATTCTTCCGGCCCCAGAGAAGTAACTCAAAACTACTTTCCTTGAGGGGGAGCAATTTTTTGCTGCAACCAAGCCATCATGCGATCTAGCAACAAACCAACAGCCCCAATGTAGAACACCGCTAACAGAATTTCGCTGATGTAGTTTTGCTGGTAAGCATTCCAAATAAAGAAGCCGATACCCGTAATCCCCGACATCACGATTTCCGCTGCAATAATCGCCAGCCAAGCCAAACCGATCGCAATTCTCAATCCTGTGAAGATATAAGGAAGCGCCGACGGAAACAAAATATTCATGTAATATTCCTGACGAGAAAGTTGCAGCACTTTCGCCACGTTGTTGTAATCGTCGGGAATTTGGCGCACACCTTCAGCCGTGTTGATTAAAATCGGCCACACTGAAGTGATAAAAATTACGAACAAAGCAGCAGGTTCGTTTTGTTGCAGTGCAGCCAGGGCGATCGGCACCCAAGCCAAAGGCGCTACCATCCGCAAAAACTGGAAAATCGGATCTAAAGCCTTGTTCAAGAAGGGATTCGTACCTACCAAAACACCCCCAGCAATTCCCACAGCAGCGGCTAGAGTGTAGCCTTTTGCCACCCGTTCCAAACTAGCCAAAGTTTGCCAAAACAAGCCGATTCCGTAGGTTTTGGAATTCATGAAAGGATACAGCAACAATATCCGCGTCCGTTCGTCAGTCCAAACACTTATCGGTCCCGGTAGTTTGATCAGTCCGGTGCTCGACAGGAATTGCCAAACTAATAGAAATCCAATTATTCCCAAAATTGGCGGCAAGATATTTGGAGAATTCTTCTTCCAAAACTCGCCAAATGCTCCTTGTGCATTGCCGCTTCTCCGACTTGTACTTACAGCCATGCTGCTAATCTCCTATCTCTGGTGATGTGTATTTTCGAGACTAAATTTCGAGACTAAATTATGGGAAGCTAAGACCCCATCACACTTTTTTAATTGCCAAACTCTTGAGATAAGCTTCGGGATTTTCCGGGTTGAATTCTTTGCCGTCAAAGAACTTTTCAACGCCACGAGACGTACTTTTCGGAATGTCAGCATCAGCAACTCCGGCTAATTTAGCTGCCTTCTTCCAGATATCTTCTCGGTTGACTTTATCGATGATTGTCTTTTTGTCTGCCAAGGTTTTTGTCGGCAGGAAACCCCAGCGCACGCTTTCGGTTAAGAACCACAAATCGTGACTCTTGTAGGGATAGGAAACGTTGCCGACGCCATCATTCCAGTACAGCGGACTCATCTTGAAGTCGTTGATGTCTGGTTTGCCGTCGCCCATAACATAATTGCCTTGATAAGGAGGCGTCAAAACCGTCGGAGATACGTCAAAGAAGTTTCTTCCAGAAGTAATGGCGACTAATTCGGCTCGATGTTCGGGCTTGTCGCACCACTGCTGCGCCTCAATTAGTCCTGCGAGTAAGGCTTCGGTGGCTTTGGGGTGTTTGTCTACCCAGTCGCCGCGAATTGCTAGATATTCCTCTGGATGTGCTTTCCAAATTTCGGAGGTGAGGGCGGACATGAAACCGATGTTTTCTTTGACAATCCGCAGCGGCCAGGGGTCGCCGGTGCTGAAAGCGTCCATACTTCCAGTTTTCATGTTGGCGACGGTTTGGGCAGCGGGTACTGTTAGCAACTCGGCCTCTGTGTCGGGATCGATGCCGTTAGCTGCCAGCCAGTAGCGAATCCAAAAGTCTTGGTTGACTTTGGGGAAGGTGTAGGCTGCTTTGAAGGGAGTACCTGCTTGTTTGAGGCCTTTGATGTAGTCTTGGGCCGCTTGATCTAGTTTAAGTCCGAGGCCTTTGCCTTGGTGTTTGGCCGCGATCGCAATTCCATTTCCGTGAGTGTTCAACTGGGCCAGAACATACATGGGGATTTGGACGCTGTTTTTGGTGATCAGACCTTGACTAATTTGATAAGGCATCGGCATTTGCCACTGGCCGCCGTCAATGCCGCCGCCTGCCGATCCAATTTCTAGGTTATCTCTGGCAGAGCCCCAGTTGGCTTGCTTAGCAACTGTTACCTCAGTCATGCCGTATTTGGCAAAAAAGCCTTTTTCTTGAGCAATGATTAAAGGTGCTGCTTCGACGATCGGGATATATCCCAATGTGATTTTAGTGCTTTCAATTCCTTCGACTCTTTTCTCGTTGGCAACAGCCACTACTGAGGTAGCTGCGGGTATTGCGCCGTCAGCACCGGCCGTTGCACCGGGTTCTGGGGGATTTCCCAAACAACCTTTGAGCAGTATTGAACCCAGGGCAGATGCACCTGCTTTGATGATAAATTTACGCCGAGAAAGCGCAGAAAATTCATCTGAAAATCTTGTCATAGCATAGCCTCGCTGCAATTCATAATCTTCTGTAACAACATTCACTGAAGGTTATCAACGCGCTTTTTTGCTGTTCGCTAATTGGGTTTAGCTAACTGTTTTGAGCGCAGGTTGGCAGGAGGGAGCAAAAGATTTATCGCTAGTATAAGTCTTTAAACTATCCCTGCTGATTTGACTTGTTTGATTAATATCGATATTTCGATCGGCCGAGTTGTGTGAACTCACTTTTTGCGAGCCGCACGTTTCCTTGACTTGATAATTAACTCTACCGTACTCTTGCGGAAATTATAAAACAATTATTAAATTCGATTGATAAGTAAATCTTGTGGGACTGCGCTATCGATAAGCAGGGCTGTTTCATTCTCTTGTAGGGGCAGCCACGAGGGGCAGCCCCAATCCCTGAAACGCTTAATAAATAGTGGATGGGGAGGGTCGGCATTCTTGGCACGACAAGAGTCAAAACGCTGGTTTTCCTGAGAAGCAAACAGCCCTGTATCGATAAGGAGCCGTTGGGAAGAGCGATCGGGTTTGCTTATCAAAACTCTTCAAACCAAGATTTGCTGGGTGAAAGTTGTAGCGAATGCCGATCGGGGGGCTTTCCAATCTATTATCAATAAGCGACAAATATCGCCACCACCACACATTTACTTTGTTAATATATCTTTACTTTTTTGAGTTGTTAATTGTAGTTAATTATACAGAAATAATTATTATTATACGCTTTTGCTGTTTTCACACGGTTAACTGGTTTTCAGTGGTGGACTAAAATTGGCGCTTAATCGTAAGTGATTTACCAAACTAAATATTAAAGGCTAAAACTTGAGAGTTCAGAATATTAGAGGTACAAGATCATGACACTTATAGTTGCAGACAAACACAGAAATTTACAAAGATCGATCGCAGTTACTTGTAGCGCGATCGTCCTAGCATTATGTGGAAGTGGACTATCTGCTGATGCCGCCGAAACGCGATCGTCCAACAGTAGACGAACATTTGCTGATTGGTGTCGCCAAAAAGCTGATTTGAGTCCTGAAGCTAAACATACTGTTGAGGTGCTGTTGAAAAAAGCTGAGACTACAAACTGTGATGAGGCCGATCGGAAACTTTCGAGTCTCATTGAACTCGACCTCATCAACAATTCTATCAGCGACATCAAACCATTGCAATCCTTGACCAACCTGACTGATTTAGACCTCACATTCAATCAAATCAGCGACCTCAAACCGCTAGAATCCTTAACTAATCTGAGCGATCTCGACATCAGGAGCAATAAAATCAGCGACCTCAAACCGCTAGAATCCTTAACTAACCTGACTGTACTCTCCCTCGGCGAAAATCAAATCGGTGACATCCAACCGCTAGCATCTTTGACTAACCTAAAGCGTCTAGAGCTCTGGAAAAATCAGATCGGTGACATCAAGCCGCTAGTATCTTTGACTAACCTAACTTTGCTCTGGCTCAGCGAAAATCAGATCGGTGACATCAAACCGCTAGTATCTTTGACTAACCTGACTTCACTCAACCTCAGCGAAAATCAGATCGGCGACATCAAACCGCTAGTATCTTTGACTAAACTGACTTCGCTCTGGCTCGACAAAACTCAAATCGGCGACATCAAACCGCTAGCATCCTTGACTAACCTGAAACAGCTCTTCCTCTACAACAATCAGATCGGTGACATCAAGCCGCTAGCATCCTTGACTAGCTTGACTGAACTCTGGATCAACAACAATCAGATCGATGACATCAAACCGCTAGCGTCCTTGACTAACCTGACACAGCTCGACCTCAGCCACAATCAGATCGATGACATCAAACCGCTAGCATCTTTGACTAACCTGACCGATCTCTTGCTCGACAGCAATGAAATCAACGACATCAAACCGCTAGCATCTTTGACTAAGCTGACCGATCTCAGGCTCGACAGCAATGAAATCAACGACATCAAACCGCTAGCATCTTTGACTAACCTGACTTATCTCCGGCTCGTCAACAATCAGATCGGTGACATCAAACCGCTAGCATCTTTGACTAACCTGACTGAACTCTGGCTCAACGGAAATCCGATCGCTCCCAAAACTTGTCCCCTCAAACCAGAGTCTATCTGTCATTGGGAACCCTTAAATTAAATGCTAAAACTTTACAGGCGGTAGGGTGCGTCAGTGGGAAAATCCGAGTTTATCGTGCTCACCACAAGCCTGACGCACCATACAGGTTAATGGTGAATTAGTTGGGCGGGTCAAAGCGGTTGACCCAGAGAGCAACACCGATCATCGGTAGGGCTACGCCGAAGCAAATCAGCCACTGATCCAAGTTCATTGGAGCCGTCTCAAATATGCGATTGACAAACGGAGAATTAGCAAAGATGATCTGCAAAATCACCGCCAGGACAATTCCCACACCGAGAGCGGGAGCGCCGCTAACTTCTTCCTTAGAACCGCTAAACTTAGCAATCAAAGAAGGCAACAACTGGCTGAGACTCAACAGGTAAAAAATTCTCCCCATTACCAAAGCTTGAATCGCCATCGTGCGGGCCAGTGCCAAAGTTCCCCAATCCGCTTGGCGCACCCATTCAAACATTCCGAAAATCAGAGTCCAGTTGTAAAGAGAAATAGCGATGATGCGCTTGATCCGATTTCCAGTGAGAAAAGCTTCGTTTACCGGTCGGGGCTGCTGTTTCATCACTCCCGCTGACTTGGGCTCGAAAGCCAGAGGCACAGTCATGGTGATGGAGTTGAGCATATTCAGCCAGAGAATTTGTAGCGACAAAATCGGCAATTCTCGACCTAGGAGCGTGCTGAGCAAAATTGTCATTGACTCCCCGCCGTTGACTGGGAGAATGAAGCTGATTGCTTTGAGCAGATTTTTGTAAACCGATCGCCCTTCTTCGACAGCAGATTCGATCGACGCAAAGTTATCGTCAGTCAGAATCATGTCCGCGGCTTCCTTAGAAACCTCCGTACCGCTGCCCATCGCAATGCCGATATCCGCTTGTTTGAGGGCTGGCGCGTCGTTAACACCGTCTCCCGTCATCGCCACGATTTCGCCTTTTTGCTGCAAAGCTTCTACGAGGCGGAGTTTTTGTTCGGGGGCGACGCGGGCAAAAACTGAACCTGCTTCTACAGCTTCGCCGAGTTCGTTCTTGCTCATTGAGGCGAGCTCGGCGCCGGTGTAGGCTACAAGTTCTCTGTGGTGTTTAGTTTTGCGGAATCCCATGCGGCGGGCGATCGCCTTGGCTGTAGCGATGTGGTCGCCGGTAATCATTTTGACTTGGATGCCGGCGGTTTGACAAGCTTGGACGGCTGCGATCGCTTCTGCCCGCGGCGGGTCAATCATGCCTTGCAGTCCCAAGAAAACCAGGCCTGACTCCAAATTCGAGTGATCGACGGTATTTTGGCTTTGGGGTACTGGCTTTTTCGCTAAAGCCAAGACGCGCAAGCCTTGCTTTGCCATTTCATCGACTTGATGGTGAATTTGTTCGCGATCGACTTCTACCGGATTTCCTTGAGTGTCGAGACTGGAACCGCAGCGGCCGAGAATTGATTCTACGGAACCTTTGACGTACAAAATTTTGCCACTGGGAGTTCGGTGCAGCGTCGCCATGTATTGAAACTGAGATTCAAAGGGAATTGAATCCAGCCGTTGCATTGACTTGGACAAAATTTGCTGGCTCAAATCAGCTTTTTTGCCCGCAGCAATTAACGCTCCTTCTGTCGGATCTCCGACGACAATCCAATTATCGTCTTTGAATTCCAGGTGAGAGTCGTTGCAAAGGAGTCCAGCTTGCAAACATTCTTGCAAAGTTGGAGTTTGGCTGACAGTAATTGGCAGTTGGTTGAGTTGAATTTCACCTTCGGGGCTGTATCCCGTACCCGTAACTGAGTAGGATTCGCCACCAGAATAGATTTCTTGCACCGTCATTTGGTTTTCCGTCAAGGTTCCGGTTTTGTCGGAACAGATGACTGTAGCGCCGCCGAGGGTTTCTACTGCGGGCAATTTGCGGACGATCGCGTGGCGATTTGCCATCCGGGAAACGCCTACGGCTAGGGTGACGGTGATGACGGCGGGTAAGCCTTCGGGAATTGCGCCGACAATCAGGGCGACAGCGGGTTCGACTGCTTCTTTAAAGGCTGAAACCCCCGCAGGGACTGGCCTCCCCAATCTGACGGCGAAGGTCAAGGTCGCCATTCCCAACACGAATAACAGCCAGTTTTGACTAAATTGGTTGAATTTGCGGGTTAAGGGGGTGGTGAGGTCGATGTGGCGATCTAATAGTTGGGAGATTTTGCCGGTTTCGGTTTTATTGGCGATCGCAATTACGATGCCGCTAGCTTGGCCAAAAGTGACAAAACTGCCGGCATAGGCCATGTTATCCCGTTCTGCTAGCGGCGTTTCTTTTGGTAGAACTATGTCTCCAGATTGTCCTAATTCTTTTTCGACCGCAACAGATTCCCCGGTGAGTCCCGATTCGTCGATTTGCAAGTCGCGGACTTTCACTAAGCGCAAGTCTGCCGGTACTTTGTCGCCGGAAGTCAGGATTACTAAGTCGCCGACTACGAGTTCTTTGGAGGGAATTCTTAATTTTTTGCCGCCCCGAATGACTGTGGCTTCGGTGGTGACAGCTTGGGCTAAAGCTTCAATTTTTTTCTCGGCTCCAGCTTCTTGGATGAAACTAATAGTAGCGTTGGTGGTTGTTACGCCCCAAATTACGCTAGCGTTTAGCCATTCTCCAATCACTGCTTTGATTAAACCTGCACTCAGCAAGATGATCAGGAGGGGTTGGTTAAATTGCAGGATAAATTTTAACCAGGCTGGTTTCCCTGCTTTAACCGTTAGTTCGTTGGGCCCGAATTTCTGTTGGCGATGGTTGGCTTCTGTCGGTTCTAAACCGCTTTCCAGGTTGGTTTCTAAGATAGTTGCAACCTTGGATATTTCTAGGTAGTGCCAATATTGCTCTGCTACGTCTACATCGTTGGCGGATCTTGATGGCATGATTCTTCCTGAATATTTGGGGTGTCTGACGAGCTTTGATCGCTCTTTAATAGGCACGCTCAATACAACTCACCGCTCGTTGGAGCGTGAATATATTGAGCGGCTTAATTGTTGGTTGATTACTTTAACGGGCTGTGACTTACATCTATATTACAACCGATGTGGCCGTTTGTGGCAAGAAATTTGGGGGATTTTTTCCGGCGCTAAATCTTGTTTGGGACTTGGTGGCTAAAGTGGGGAAAAGTCGATAAAATCCCTTGACATTTTGCCAATTTTAGGTGTGGTTGAAGAAAGAGGGAAGAAGGCAGGAGGCAAAAGAAAAATGCTGCCATTCCCCCACTCTCCTCCTCCTCCGCTTCCCCACGGACGATCGCATAAATGTTAAAACCCTAGTTTAAGCAACAAAATTTTGAGTTGACGGAAATACTTGTGACGCTGGTGCTGGGTTCGGTACTGTTAGCCTGGGGAATGCGTTTCGGGCGGGTGTTAGTTCGATCGTCCGTTACAAAAGAGGATTTGTTTAAGGGCAGAAATTCCCTCGCCCTGGCTTTGGCGATGCACTCGCCTGCGATCGTTTTGACTTGGATGCCGCAGGTTTGACAAGCTGTGAGGGCAGCGAGCTCAATTCGTGACTCAATGCTATCAATTGCTAGTCTCTTAGTCCAAAACACTGAGCACCCTTTAGACAATTGAATTGAGATTTTGGGCTGCATCGTTCAATTGTTGAGTGCCTACTTTGGTTTGACTAATACCACTAGCTGTTTCTTTTGCCGCTAGGTTGAGGGTGTTCATCGCCTCCACTACTTGTTTAATAGCAACTGCTTGTTGTTGAGCCGTTAGAGAAATTTGTTGATTATTCAATACCACATTATTAACAGCATTTGCTACTTCCGAGAAAGCTACTGCCGTTTCTTGACTGATTTTGGTTCCTGATTCTACTGTTTTAGTACCTTCCTTTGTCACCGTTACTGTGGAATTTATCGCATTCTTGATATCATCGACTAGGCGGTTAATTTTCTCGGCTGATTTCTTACTTTTATCTGCTAGTTTGCGGATTTCTGTGGCTATGACAGTAAAACCTTTGGCGCTTTCACCCGCCCGGACTGCTTCTACTGAGGCATTCAGTGCCAGCATATTTGTTTGATTTGCTAAATCTGTGACATCAGTAGAGATATTGCCAATCTGATGGGTTTGTTGGCTCAATTGCAGAATTTGTGCCGCGATCGCCCCGACATTTTCTTTCAATATTATCATCGATTCCAGTGTTTGCTCCACTGCTAGGGTTCCCTTTTCAGTGATCTTTAAAGCTTGCCGTGCAGATTCCGCACCCGCTTGGGCTTGCTGGGCTGATTGTTGGGAAGCCGCGCCCAACTCATCCATTGTGATTGTAGTTTGATTTACAGAGCTCGATTGCTGTGCGGCTGTGCGTTCCTGCTGTTCAACTGTGGCCGCAATCTCTGTGGAAGAACTGGCGATCGTATTTGCTACCTGATTGATTGGTCGGATAATTTTAGCAAAAATAAATAATACAATAAATGAACCAAATACTACAGCAACAATCGTACCTCCTATCGAAACAATCGCCGCTAATTGCTCCGACTGTTTTGCTACTTTTGTTCTTTGAACCAGTAGATTATCTTCTACCTTAAGCATTTCTGCCAGCTTATCCCTGATTTCATCCATAAATATCTTGCCTTTACCTGAAAGCACCAAGGCTCTTAGCTCTGGTTCTTTGCCAGCCCTTTTCAGGGATATAGTTTCCGCTAATTCATCTAGTTTTTGCTGACCCCAATTTTCAACTTCCTCCAACTTTTTAACTTGCTCAGGATTATCTTTTATTAACTCTTTTGTCTCCTTTACTGTTTGATAAAAGGCTACTTGACCATTTTTATAAGGTTCTAAAAATTCCTCTTTCCCAGTGAAGATAAACCCCCGCTGTCCTGTTTCAGCATCCACTAAATCTTTTTCTATGGCTTGCAAATTTGTCTTGACTACATAAGTATGCGTTTGCCACTCAATAGCTTCGGCTAAATTATCCATACTCAATTTAGTGGCAAATCCGATGGTAATCATTAACAAAAAAATGGATCCGAAGCCCAACGGAACTACTTTACTAAGCCGAATAGTATTTGGCGACATTTCCCTTTTTACTCCTTGATTAGTTGTTGACTTTTGTGGGTAAGTTGCAGTATCAATAATTTCCTGCTATTTTTCACCCAAGTAGTTATTTAATCCCTAATACTAATTCATAATTAATGCCCCTTTTTTCGTGGGAAAAACTTCCAGCGCTTTTTTTTGCTTTCCTTGCTTTACTAACTCAACCATTGACTCAGACTCATCAACAAAAATCTGACAAAAGTTAATGTCGAGCAAGCGATGCAGGTCAAGTTTTTAGAATTAAGGGTTGTTTTTCCTGCTTCGATTTTGGATAAATCCTGTTTATTCGATTGTAGCGAGAAATTGAGGAACGAAACCCAAATATCGTCCAATTCTCTCCCCCACTCTTCTTCTCTCCCACTATTGATTGGGGTTCAAGTCGATCGCAGATCGTGTTAAAACCTAGTTAAGCGAGCATATTCTGAACTTATAGAAATAGTAGTGACCCTGGTGCTGGGTTCGGCGCTGTTAGTCTAGGGAATGGGGTTCGGGCGGGTGTTTGTTCGATCGTCCGTTACAGAAGAGGATTTGTTTAAGGGCAGAAATTCCCTTGCCCTGGCTTTGGCGATGCACTCGCCTGCGAACACTTTGACTTCAATGCCGACTGTTTGACAAGCTGTGAGGGCAGCGAGATCAATTCATGACTCAATGCTATCAATTGCTAGTCTCTTAGTCCAAAACACTGAGCACCCTTTAGACAATTGAATTGAGATTTTGGGCTGCATCGTTCAATTGTTGAGTGCCTACTTTGGTTTGACTAATACCACTAGCTGTTTCTTTTGCCGATAGGTTGAGGGTGTTCATAGTATCCACTACTTGTTTAATAGCAACTGCTTGTTGTTGAGCCGTTAGAGAAATTTGTTGATTGTTCAATACCACATTATTAACAGCATTTGCTACTTCCGAGAAAGCTGCTGCCGTTTCTTGACTGATTTTGGTTCCTGATTCTACTGTTTTAGTACCTTCCTTTGTCACCGTTACTGTGGAATTTATCGCATTCTTGATATCATCGACTAGGCGGTTAATTTTCTCGGCTGATTTCTTACTTTTATCTGCTAGTTTGCGGATTTCTGTGGCTATGACAGTAAAACCTTTGGCATTTTCGCCTGCCCGGACTGCTTCTACTGAGGCATTCAGTGCCAGCATATTTGTTTGATTTGCTAAATCTGTGACATCAGTAGAGATATTGCCAATCTGATGGGTTTGTTGGCTCAATTGCAGAATTTGTGCCGCGATCGCCCCGACATTTTCTTTCAATATTATCATCGATTCCAGTGTTTGCTCCACTGCTAGGGTTCCCTTTTCAGTGATCTTTAAAGCTTGCCGTGCAGATTCCGCACCCGCTTGGGCTTGCTGGGCTGATTGTTGGGAAGCCGCGCCCAACTCATCCATTGTGATTGTAGTTTGATTTACAGAGCTCGATTGCTGTGCGGCTGTGCGTTCCTGTTGTTCAACTGTGGCCGCAATCTCTGTGGAAGAACTAACAATCATATTGACTGACTGATTCATTGTCTTTGCAATGCCTGAAGCAATCCACAGAGCGATCGCAATTGCCGTAAGTGCAGCTAAAGCAGTGCTTAAAATCACCACTGTACTCAGGAACTGCAAAGCTTGAATCTGTTTATTTTCTTGAGCTAATAAATTACTTTCCTCGGTTCTTTGAAACTCCTTAGCTATAGCATCAACCTGACGAAGCTTTGGTACAATTTGGCTCTTCCATAAGTTAAGTCCATCCTCTTGCTTACCTTGCTCAACCAAAGAAAAGGCTTGGTTATAGCCCTTGTCTATCTGATCTTGTAAGACATTCATTTCCTCTAGCCGCTGACGCTGCTGTGGGTTTTGAACCCGCTTGAGTAAATCCTGATAGAATTGGTCAAAGCTGTTTACCGCTTCATTGTATTCAGTTAAGAAATCGCTATTTTTTGCCAAAAAATACCCGCGAGCAGCTTTTTGCATACCTGCAAATCCTAGCTGTTGCTCTTTCAAATCTATAACAACAGCATGAGAATTATTTAGCAGCTTTGCTTTTTCTTCTACTTCTTTAGCATTAAAAAAAACCAAAGTAGCAGCTCCAACTGAAAGCAAAATCGGTATGGAATATCCCCACAGGATACGCTCTCTTAATTTGGTGGCTTTGAAGTTAATCATCTTAATTTGTTCCTGTGTTTTAAAAATAAATTAATTAATCCCCTTCAAAACAATGGGAACTGCCGATCCGAGTCGCCCCCGGTTTCTCAGCTTTAAGTTGGCAAACATGGCAATATCTCCTGTTCGGTTAGGTCGCTGAATTATTTGATTCTCAACCATTGACTCAGACTCATCAAGAAAAACTTGAAAAAACTTAATATCGAGCAAGCTATGCAAATCAAAGTCTTTAGGATTGATGGTTGTTTCGCCTGCTTCGATTTTGGATAAATCCTGTTTATTCGATTGTAGCGGGAAATTCAGTAACCAAACCCAAACATCGTCAAATTCTCTCCCCCACTCTTGCTCTCTCCCACTCTTGCTCTCTCCTACTATTGATTGGGGTTCAAGTCGATCGCATAAATGTTACAACCTAGTTAAGCAACAAAATTTTGAGTTCATGGAAATAGTAGTGACGCTGGTGCTGGGTTCGGTGCTGTTTGTTTGGGGAATGCGGTTCGGGCGGGTGTTAGTTCGATCTGGAGTGACGGCTAATGATTTGTTTAAGGGCAGAAATTCGATCGCCCTGCTGTTTTTGGGTTTTTATATTGCCTTGCTGCTACTGGCTCTAAATCTGCCTCAAATGCCAGCTTTGCCGATCGAGTGGCGCTTTCACGGGATGCGAGTTACTTGGACTTTGCTACGAGTAATGCTGATGGGAGTCTGCGGTATTGGCTTTAGTATAAGTTGGTTGACAGCGCGACCCCAAGTAATCGCAGTAATTTTAATTTGCTTGTTGGGATTGGGAGGATTTACAGGCGCTGAAAACTATTTTATGGCGCCAATTTACGCTGATTTAATAGATAATTTGCAGCCAAACGGTGTATTTCGGCAAACATCTAACAGCAGTTGCGCGCCGGCGGCCCTAGCAACAGTGTTAAGGCGTTGGGGAATCGATGCGACGGAATCGAGTGTAGCGCGTTTTGCCGGGACGAGTCGCTTGGGAACTTCGATGCCGCAGTTAATTATAGCAGCAAGAGCTTTAGGCGTAAATGCGATCGAACTGGCGCCGACTTGGGAGCAAATTCAGCAAATTAATCGCCCCGGAGTGCTAGCAGTTTGGCTGTTTGACGGCCCTCGGAAGCTACCGCACGCGGTGGCTTTGCTGGGAATGAATGACAGTATTGCTGCAATTGGAGACCCGGCGCGGGGCAGGATTTTCTATTTAGATAGGGCAACTTTTGCCCAGATTTGGCGGGAGGAATACGTGCCGATTTTTCGTTCTGCGGATATCTGGTTAAGTGACAAACAAGCTATGGACTATTTGAGTAAATTAGGATATAATAGCGGCGATTTAAAAGCAAATATCGAGCGCTTTCAAACCGATAAAAAATTAAAAGTCAGCGGTAAGTTAGACCGGATGACTGAATTAATGTTGAGCGGCAGTTTTTTGCAAGAAGTCCCCAGACTGGATGGGAAATAGTTATGGAAAATCGTCAACCGCAAAGGAACTCTTGACCGACAGGGAAGAGGAATCATGCGGTTTTTTCAAACAATCTTTGAGTCATTCGTTGATAGCGCTCGCAAAAATTTGATCGCCCCAGCAGATGATCGACGCTCGCACCTTGGTAGCGTGGCTGCATGAAATTACCGTAAGCGTAGGCAGTTGCATCTAATTCCTCCTATATTTTTACCGTCGATCGCACCTTGGCTACGCCTCACCGTTTTTGACAATTGGGAACAGTTGAATCGCCCATTTTAGGCTCAGACAGCTTGACTTCCCATCCAGGTAAATTCCACCAATTAACTCGCTGATTCGGCTGAATCCAAAAGTTTAGTTGCGTGATCTTGCCATCCTCAAATCTGAGTGTGGGAAAGGTAGGATAACTGGTATCATCGGTTTCGCGATAAGTGCGTCCAAGGTAATTTAGGCAGGTCGTTAATCCGTCAGTAATTCCCAATTCTTCTACTCCCGTTCCCTTCAATTTGGCATCATCGTAGCTGAAAGAACCGTTGAATGAATTCCCCGCTAAACCGCCTTTGGTAACAGTGATGGTGAAATCGTAGGTTACGGGAACTGCGTAGGCTTGGGTTGCAGTGACAACTGTGCTCAGAATAGTCGTGGCGATGCCCACCGAGAGTTTTGAAATTGCTTGCATACTCGCCTCCCGAAACAAAACAACACTATAAATTTCGCTTTCAGTCATCGGGAAACTCCTTAACTACGCTTCTCTCGCAAGTGATTTATCGGATATGATATCATAAGTAATCAGTTAAATGCGATCGCAGCAGAGTGCCAAACAAACAAAAATTATCGCCTAGGATTGATAATGTATACTTTTTTGGCACTGAAAAACTCAACAGAAAACAAGCGTCTTTAATCGCCCAGAATTAACTGAGTAGATTGAACAACATTCATTCCCGCCGCCGCAAATTTTTGATAAGCTGCATCTGCTTGTTCCGTAAAATCAACAACACCCGGCACCACCACAGGCGAAGTGCAATCTTCCAGCAAATAAACCTTCTTTGCCAAATTCGGATCTCTCGCCAAAATTTCCGTTAACAAATCATCAATTGTCCAAGCAACGCAGTGACTTTTGGCTTGTCCGGCAATAATTACTGCATCAAAATCGAGTAATTTATCAATAAACTTAGCATTCTTTTCCGCAATTGGATTGCCGTCGAATCCATCTAAAACTTCGGGCCGCAAAACCGAATAGTTTTCTGTCAGTGGATTCCCGCCTTTGATTTCAAAAAGTGCTTGGCTGTTGCGGGCTATAGTATGAAAAAATACTGCTTCTTCGACCGCCGAAACCAGCGCGTGTCCGATGCCACCCAGCATCGAGTGATATGGCCAAATTGTCAGGGGATATTTCCCATCGGCGCTGAGTTTTTTGACGTAGTGGCAAACCTGTTTTTCCAGTGCTGAAAAATTCCCTCCGCTGATGCTGTGGGCGATGGCGGGATTGACTTTCCAAATGCCTTTTTGGACATCTTCGAGTGTAATAGAAGTGGCGGCTGGTAGGGGGTGTTCGCCTGCTTCGTCGATCCAAAAGATTGGATGAAAAATTTGCATGGCGGTGTGGGTGTCCATTGTCGGCGCAATGGTTGTAATTGCATTTAAATTGCGGTAAATAAATTCGCACAGCCGCAGGTTGTCATCAACTGCGCCGCTACCGGAACGCCCGCCAACAAATAGTTCAAATTCTGGCAAACAAAAGGTATTTTGGACATCAATTATCAGCAAACAAATGCGGTTTTTGTCGCTAGATGCTGGCTGAATGCTGTGCTGAATTGCCCAATCTTTCGCTTGGGCGGCTCGTTCTCGGTAGGGGACTCGCCAGACTTCCCCTAATTTTTTGGGGTCAAAATGTTCGGGAATTGGAAGTTGGGCTTTTGGTGTCATGACAATCGCTTTTAGGCTAGTTTACAGTAATAATTTAAGTTTGGAGTATAATGCTGATAAATATTTGCGCGTGAATCATGGTCAAAGAACGAATCCAAGATTATGCTAGGGTAAAATTTAAACGCATAGTGTTGTTTTTTTCGATCGCCCTTTTGCTCGCTCTCTTAATTGTAGCAACTAGATATCCCTACCTTCAAGATGTTTTGAGAAGTCTGTTAATGCGGATTGAGGATTTAGGGTGGTGGGGGCCAGTGGCTTTTGTAGCTACTTACAACTTGGCTACTGTGCTGTTTGTACCGGGTTCGGTACTGACGCTGGGAGGGGGGGCGATTTTTGGTTTGTGGTGGGGTTCTGTTTACGTCTTTGCGGCTTCGACTTTAGGTGCTGTATTTGCTTTTGCGATCGGGCGCTATTTATGTCGCGATCGCGTGGTAAAATATATGGAATCTCACCCCAAGTTTAAAGCTCTCGATCGCGCCGTTTCTCAACAAGGATTAAAAATAGTTTTTTTGACTCGTCTTTGTCCTTTATTTCCTTTCAATTTATTGAATTACGCTCTGGGAATTACTCAAGTTTCTTTGAAAGATTACGTGCTGGGTTCCTTGGGCATGATACCGGGTACAATCATGTACGTTTACTCCGGTTCTTTGGTGGGTAATATTGCGGCGATAGGCGCGATATGTCAGTCAACAAATCCCCAAACAGAAGCAGCAAAATGGTCGCTCAATATCCTCGGTTTTCTGGCTACTGTTGCGGTAACTGTTTTTCTCACTAGGATAGCCAGCCAAGCTTTGGAAGAAAGTATTTAATTAGGAGGATTTGCAAATGCCGGAGTCAAAAGTCGATCGCGTAATAGTCCCCCCAATGGACGAACACAACCAGAAATTAGTCTCCTATTTGCATCCCTCCGATTGGGTAAATCCCCAGCCAGCTAGTTCTTATAATTTAGTAGTAATTGGCGCGGGACCCGCTGGATTAATTGTTGCTGCAGGTGCGGCAGGTTTGGGCGCGAAAGTTGCTTTGATTGAAAAACATTTGATGGGCGGCGACTGTTTGAATGTCGGTTGCGTGCCTTCAAAATCTTTAATTCGATCGTCTCGCACTGTCGGCGATATCTGGGAAGCAAGTAAATTTGGAGTTAATGTTTCTGACAGTGTAGAAGTGGATTTTGCCGCTGTGATGGAACGGCTGCGCCGCATCAGGGCAGGAATCAGCGATGTTGATTCTGTTGAACGCTACCAGTACAAATTAGGAGTTGATGTTTTTTTAGGTTCTGGTCGTTTTACTAGCAATAATACAGTAGAAGTTGCAGGTCAAACTCTCCGGTTTAAAAAAGCAGTAATTGCCACAGGTGCAAGGGCGCTACAACCACAAATTCCTGGTTTACAAGAAGCTGGATATCTGACAAATGAAACTGTCTTTAACCTGACAGAAAGACCTCAGCGTTTGGCCGTAATTGGCGCAGGGCCGATCGGCTGCGAATTGGCTCAAGCATTCCGCAGGCTGGGTTCGGAAGTCGTATTGCTGCACAAAAATGCTCAGATTTTAGACAAAGAAGATGCGGATGCTGCTAAAATCGTGCAGCAGGCTTTTCTACGCGAAGAAATTCAACTAATACTAGAATCCCAAATAGAGCGCGTTGAGAAAACAAATGCAGGCAAAGTAATTTATTATAAATGTCAAGATAATGAAGCATCGGTAACAGTAGATGAAATTATTGTGAGTACAGGGCGATCGCCCAACGTCGAAGGATTGAATCTGGAGGCAATCGGAGTTGAATACGATACACAGAAAGGCGTATTTGTCAACGACAATTTGCAAACTACTAATCCCCGCATTTATGCCGCCGGCGATATTTGCATGAAACATAAATTTACTCACGCTGCTGATTTTGCCGCGAGAATGGTAATTCAAAACACTCTATTTTTCGGACGCAAAAAGCTCAGCGCTTTGACGATACCTTCGTGTACTTACACAAACCCGGAAATTGCGCGCGTCGGAATTGGGGAACACGAGGCTAAGGAAAAAGGCATTGATATCGATACATTTTTAATTCCTTTCAGTCAAGTCGATCGGGCAATTATTGACGGCGAAGAGGAAGGATTTGTGAAAATTCACGTCAAAAAAGGCAGCGATAAAATATTAGGTGCAACTATTGTAGCGCGACACGCTGGGGATATGATTAGCGAAATTACTTTAGCAATGGTTAACAATATTGGTTTAGGAAAAATTGCTAGCACAATTCACCCGTATCCGACACAAGCTGATGCAATTCGGAAAGCGGGAGATGCTTACAATCGCACTCGTTTGACTCCGTTTGTGAAAAATTTGTTTAATCGCTGGCTGGCTTGGACGCGATAAGTAAATAATCTCAAATCTGTTAGCATCGGAATTATTCCTATCTCTCTTCTCGACCTCTGCGTGAATCAGCGTGAATCCCTTGTCATCTGCGGCCCGAGAAATTATCTTTTTTTCACCGCAGATGAGGGCAGATAAACACAGATTAACGCAGATGAATTAGCTCAATTCCGGGTTACTTTGAGTGTAGCATTAGGAGTTGGGATATCGCCCGCGCAAACAAACCCTGCCTTAAAAATCCCCTTCATCTACTTGGAATACCGTCAATCCCAAGCCTCTCCACATATCAACAACTTGCTGGCGATCGTCCAACACAAACTTAACATTATATTTCCCTGCAATATGCTGCCGATAAAATTCTTCCTTCATAATCGCATCCTTCCTCATATCTCCGGTTTTCCGCATATAAAGAGCGGCATAATTAACCTCGTACTGCTGCAACCATTTTTCAGTTTGAGGCTGACAATCATCCGTCCGGCCCGACACTACAATAATATTAACGCTGGACTGCCACTTGCGAACGGTATCTAAGACGGGCTGATTGGGCAAATCGCGATCGCACGTCGAAGCATCAAAAGGATTTCTGCCATTGAGAAGTGCCAGCGTGCCGTCCATATCAACAATAATTGCATCCGGCAAATCCGGGTTATATTCCGGCGGCAAAACGGGAACCCGCACGTACTTATTGTACATCTTCATAATCACATCTTTGCCCACCGAATTAAGCCTTTTCAAGTCTCGTTTAATACATTCCTCTACCGGAACTTGCAAGAAAGAATCATTAACTTCCACAACAGCTTTACCTTTAACCAACTCCTTGATATGCTCGATGTGAGACCCGAAATTAGTATCATCAACAATGACGTGCTTGCCGCTTTCCAAAGCCATCAAAATAATCGTATCTCTCAACTGCACAATAAACTTTTCATTCGCCGGCGACCAATGAGAAGCGTGAGCCATTTCTCTGAGCAAATCTTTATTGCTACGCACCCACTTTGCAGGTTCCGACAGCAGTAATTCCCTAGCAAATTGAGATTTTCCCGAAGCAGGTAAACCAACAAGTACAATAACTCTTTTCATGGTAAGTAGAAGGAAGAAGGAAGAAGGAAGTTCGGCAACGGATTAGCTCGACGGATGTAACGGATGTCAGGAAGAAGGAATAATGCTCATACAGCAAGCTTTTTAGCCACCTGTATCTTAGGTTTAATTAGGTGCATTTACTTCTTTATTCTGTCACCTAAATATAATGTTAATCTTCGTGCGTAGTGAGGATTTTATTCCTCATTCAAGAAACGACTGTAGTCGTTACTACAAACCTAGATGGATGTAATCTAAACTTAATAGCTCCTCTATTTTATGGATCGTAACATCACGGAGAGCTTCTTTCACTCCCGCAACTTTTCGGGCCCGCAAAGAAAACAAAATCCCGGAATACGGCAAATGTTTCACAGCTAATGCAAAATATTTCTGAACTTCAATATGTTCGTGCTGTCGGTAAGCTTCCTCGATTTCTTCAACCAAAGATTGATATTTGTCCTTAACTTTTTGATACAACTCACTCCACTCAGGAAAATAAGCTAAAAACTCTTCTCCTTCATTAGTTAAAACAATTTCTATCAGGCGGCGCGTCGAAAACCCTTCGCGGAGATGGGAAATCGCGACATATTGCGGAGACTTAACTTTAACTCGGTTGAAGTTAGCGTCGCAGATAATATACCCTTCCGAATCCATCGGATCTAAGTGTTGAGCCGCTTCGATAACTTCTTTCCAGCTAGTTAAAGGATAGGATGCGACCAATTCCCAGCCGTATTTATTGGCCCAAATACTCGGGTCTGTTTCTAGCAGCGTTTGAGTGTTGCGAACCCCGTGCAGCACGATTTGATTGTTTTGTTGCTGGACAACTATTCTATTGTAAGGCGTCATCAACTCAAAGATAAAACACTCGTCGGTTTCTTGTGGCAATTGATATCCCAATTCTTGCCAGACTTTCCAAAAAAGTTCCGCAAAGCTGAACCCAAAACCGTTAACTTCGCCGGCGGCGTCGGGAGTGCCGCTAGATTGCACTCTCCATTCTCCCTTGTAAAAATACAGTACAGTTAGAGAACCGTCTAGTTTTTGATAAACTTTGGCATTTCTCCAATCAATTGCAGCGGCGTGAATTTCTCCGTAATTAAAAAATTTGTCGTAGGGATAAGAAACTATCTGCCAATCTTGAGATGAATCTAAAATAATGCCTCGGCACTGCTGGACTATCTTTTCGCCTAGGGGAGATTCTATCTGCGAGTATTTCAGACAGACTAAATCGGGATATTGGCGGTGGCGGGTAACTTTGATATGATAAGTTTCGGACAAATTTTCCAATCCGTGCTGGCGCAAATACTCTTGCAGTTTCACGATCGACTCCTAAATTGCTCGCCTTCTCTATATTATAGATGACTTCATATTCTGGCAACCTTCTCAAGATAGTCAAAAAACATTTCTCCCGGAAAAGCGAGTGTTAATTTGGTATTTTGAATTAAGGTTGTACATAAGTGAATGCGGTTCGCCGCCCAACTAAACTCTTGGAATATTAAGGCAAAAAATCGTGAAGAAGAAATTATTACTTTTGGCTACTTCTGCTGGTGTATTAACTGCTTTAGTACCTCTATCGGTTGTTTTTGGATCTTCGCACTTGTCGCAGCGACAATCGGGAACAACACAAATTGCTCAAGGAGGCACTGCGTTTCCAGTAAATGAAGTTTTGCGAAAGTTAAAAGGCAAAACGCAAGTGCCTATTTTTATTCCCAGCAAGGTTCCGGTTTCGCAAAAAATGTACTATCCAACTACAGCACAAGCAAACAGCTATAGTATTTCAATCGAGTATAAACCCGATTGCGGCGGTACGACTGTTTGCACTTTTGGGTCAATTCAAGGTCAAAAAGGCGGGGAGTTTACTACAAAACTAGAAGGGGTAACTAAGACGTTAAAAAATGTCAAGCTTGCGGGCGGAGTGAAAGGAGTTTTTCATAACGGTTGCGGCGCTTACTGCACAGCAACTCTTGAGTGGAAAAATCAGGGTTTTATGTATACTGTAGCCATTAAGAACGGACGAGAATCTGATTTAATTTTAATAGGAAATTCTGCTATTCAAGCTGGGAAGCGTTAAGTTTGGCAGTCGGGGAGGCACAACTTCTATATGTAGGGTGCGTAAGGGCGCACCTTACCGTTATTGTATGATATATCTTAACTCGCACTCGCCCCTTACAAGATGCTATATTTTTTTGCGCTTACCTACTTCGGGGGAAATCAGGATGAGGGGAAGATGGCTATTTGCGGCAATTTTTGCTTGTGTGGTGACTGCTTTTACGATTCCCTTCGGGATAGCTTCGCTTCACGCACCTTTGACACCAAACTCAGCGTTAGCAAGGACTGAACTCCCGATTACAGAAATCCGCTGGTTTAATTATTCCCCTGAAGATAGCTGGCAACCGATACAATTTATTGTACCCGATCGCAACACTGCAAAATCTGCCGGCAGCCGCAAGTTGCGGTTGTACGATGTTCATATTGCCAAGATGTTTGAGATTTCTCATTTTTTGTGCGATCGCGCTCGTGCTTCTGAGGGTTACAATTGGTCTTATCAAGCCGAAAATGGCAATATTGAGATGGGACGCTTCAAAATTAGCTGCAATCTCGCCCGTTCCATAGCCACAGCTTACGGGTTAGGTAAACCAGAAATTACAATGATTCGCCGCAGCTTCAACCTGAAAACTGGTCGCCCTTCTTTTGCTCTAGAAAAATACTCTATTCCCACTTTTAACATTGCTAAAAATAGAGTTGTGCAGTGGAGGAATTTTGTGCAAAAGTTGACGCCAATCCCCGATAACTCAGGTGCAAACCAAGCTAACAGTCGTTTTCCTGCGAGTAACATCTTTAGACAAATCAAAGGCAAAACGCGAGTGCCTGTTTTTCTCCCGAGTAGGCTTCCTTTATCAGACATTCAGCAACTTGATTTTGATGTGCAAGCGGGGGCCGACGGTTACATTGTGGGAATGTATTTAGGCAAAGGATGCCGCGCGGGAGCTTGTTATTTCGGCACAATCGAAGCTAAAAGAAATGAACCGTTTTCGCCTCCTTCGCAATTGCCGCAGGATACTAACAGAAGCATTGAATTGGCGGGCGGATTCAGGGGGATTTATTTCAATAATTGCGGTGCTTACTGCACTGCTTTTGTTGAGTGGCAAAGGCTGGGGGTGCTGTACCGAGTCACAAGGAAAAACGCACGGCAGCAAGAAGTTGTCCAGATAGCAAATTCTGCTCTTCAAGCAGGGCAACGTTAAATTTTGCGGGAAATGGAAAAGGTACCCGCGAGCGAAGCTATCCCGAACGCGCGTGGCTTCCCGCAGGGTAGGGAATCGCCCTTTGGTCAACGAAGCTGCTACAAATAAATACGATCGCCCTTTTCCCCTCGCCACTACATTTCTCTCTCCAAATCCCCCAACTTTTGAGCTAATTCTTTCTCGCTGCAGCTAAGCTAAGTCCTCATGTCAACCAGATTCATCCGGCTCTACCCTAGGTAAATCGTACATCGCCAGCAGCCTTTGCTTCGGAAGTCGATCGCCACCATGCCAGCGACGGGCAATGCTGGATGGGAAACATCATCAAGACTCACTGCTACTGGCAGTCATACCATTTTCGACTTGAGATTTTAGATTTTAGATTGGCAATGGCTTATTATGTAAAGGTTTGGAGCTTGCCTACCGTTGCCTCCTTTTTTCACACAGGCGGTCAAAACCTGGTATTTCTATTTTATCGCCCGAATTATCCCAACCAGCAATTAAAGTCCCCACCTGCGGTACGCTAGATCAGGTGAATATATTGGCTGATTTCAAGCTATCCTCCGATCGATCTTATGTCCCCAACCACATCTGCCCCTTCCCGAACCGTTCGCATCGGTTCCCGCAAAAGCCAACTCGCTCTCGTGCAAACCCACTGGGTGCAAGAACAGCTACAGAAACACTTCCCGGAACACACTTTTGAAGTCCACACCATGTCCACCCAAGGGGACATAATTCTTGATGTCGCCCTCGCTAAAATTGGCGATAAAGGACTTTTCACTAAAGAATTAGAAACGGGGATGATTAACAATGAAACGGACTTTGCCGTTCATTCCCTCAAAGATTTGCCTACCAATTTGCCCGAAGGTTTAATTTTAGGATGCGTCACCGAACGGGAAAATCCCGCTGACGCCCTGGTAGTTCACTCCAATCACAAAGACAAGCAACTCGACACCCTCCCAGAAGGTTCAGTAATCGGCACTTCTTCCCTGCGGCGGCTAGCTCAACTGCGACACCATTTCCCTCATTTTGAATTTAAAGATATTCGCGGCAATCTCAATACTAGACTCGCTAAATTAGATGAGGGCGGTTACGACGCGATTATTTTAGCAGTTGCCGGCCTCGAAAGATTGGGAATGGGCGATCGCATCCACCAAATTATCCCTGCTGAAATTTCCCTTCATGCCGTCGGACAAGGTGCTTTGGGCATCGAATGCCGCGCCGGAGACACAGAAATCATGGAAGTGATTAAAGCTCTCGAACACTCGGAAACCGCCCAAAGATGTTATGCAGAACGCGCATTTCTGCGGGAATTAGAAGGCGGCTGTCAAGTGCCGATCGGCGTCAATACCAAAATAGAAAACGGTCAATTAACCTTAACCGGAATGGTATCGAGTCTCGACGGCAAGCGGTTCGTCAAAGATAGTGTTTCCGGCGCCGCCGAGACTGCTGAAATGATCGGAATTGACCTCGCTCACCGCTTGCGCCAACAGGGAGCTAGTGAAATTTTGGAGGAAATATTTGTCCAAGTTCAGCGCGGTTCTTAAAACCAATCCGCATCTCTTTGTCAATGCTTTTAGACGTGATATATCGCCTTTTGTAAAATAAAAATAACAGGCGGTTTGCTTTGGCAAAACAGGTAGAGTAGCAGTCTGGTTGTAGATTTTTGATGGGATTTTAGGTAGGACTTGCGCGATAGATTTCAAAAATATCTGACTAATTTAGGACGCTCCGCACGGGTGTTAAGCAACCCGGTTTCTGATGTAAGTCTCGCTGTATAGCCCAAGATTTATGGTAAAAACCGGTTTTTTTTCGTAAGTCTTATAATTCTTAACCTACCCATCCACAATCTACAATCAAACACCCAAAATTAATCAGCAATTTATTTCAGGTAAAAGCCCAATATGAGCGCTAGAGAAATTCAATTAAAGCTGGAATTGAAAAAGGTTCAGCAACTGTATAGCAAAATGCAGGCCGACCAACAAGCTTTGCAGAAGCAATTGAAAGAGTTCAAAACTCAACCAGGAAATTTGTCGGATGTAGTCGAGCAAGTCTTGCCGTCGGTAGTGTCAATTTACGTCATGGATTGGGATACAGAAGAAGAGATTTCTTCTGGAAGCGGGTTCTTTGTATCGCCGGACATAATTGTCACGAACTATCACGTTATAGAAGATATTGCGGATCAAGATTACTTCTATGAAGAAGATGAAATCGAACAGGTTTTAGTCGAAACTCACGACGGAAAATTGAGATTGGCCGAGGTGGTGTTTACTGGTAATGCTGAAGAAGATTTAGCATTACTCTTAATTAGCGATTTTACCTTCGACCCGAACACAGGGGAACAAGTGGATTCTCCCCAAGAATACCCTCCCCTAGAGTTGTCTTTTGATGTGAAAGTAGGAGATAGAGTAATTGCTGTGGGCAATCCTTTGGGGCAGTTTGCTTCAACTGTAACTCAAGGTATTGTGAGTGCAATTCGCGAACCCGAGGAATATGAAGAAGGCGATGACGACGAAGATGATGTGGGTGAGGTGAAGGTGTTGCAAACTGATGCGGCGATTAATCCTGGA
This sequence comes from Microcoleus sp. Pol17C6, assembly GCF_036701145.1. Classification (NCBI taxonomy): domain Bacteria; kingdom Bacillati; phylum Cyanobacteriota; class Cyanophyceae; order Oscillatoriales; family Microcoleaceae; genus Microcoleus; species Microcoleus sp. Pol17C6. Next base: position 47,188 of record NZ_JAUBQH010000024.1, on the reverse strand, counting down.
AATTCCGGCGGCCCACTGATTAATATGGCCGGTCAAGTGGTTGGGGTGAACACGTGGGGATGGGAAGATGCTGATAATATTAATTTGGCGATCGCCTCTGAAGCTTTGGATGATTTTCTAGCAGGATTTGAGGAGACTTTTGAGGAAAATTCTCAGAATTAGTCGGGAGTTTATGTAATATGTCATTCGGGCGATCGCCCTTTTTCAGAGAGGGGATGGAAAAGGCGATCGCTATTTCCTTAATTACATACTGAATTACATTACTGATGCCTTTGCCTTCAGTTTTACTAATGCGTAAAAAATCTCAAACAGCATACCATTTTTGATGTTTACCGTTATTCAGAAAGTGACATATAAATTTGATTAGAACGTGAAAATTGTCGCGGGAGGGGAGTCCCGGCGATCGCTATTTTTTTCACCGCACAGCGACGCGGATGGAAAAAGGGCGATCGCCTTCTTGAGTAAACTGCGATCGCTACAGCAACTGAGATTTATACTTGTTTTTGGCAGGCGCGTTAATATTGTGCCGCTCGCCCTTTAAACTTAATCTAGACTAACAATCTCAAGGAACACAAAAAAATAATGCGTATTTTATTTGTATCCGCCGAAGCATCACCCCTCGCCAAAGTGGGCGGTATGGGCGATGTCGTCGGCGCTTTGCCGAAATTTCTGCGGCGCATGGGCCACGATGTCCGCATCTTCATGCCCTACTACGGTTTCGTCCCCGACAAAATGGACGTTCCCAAAAAACCTGTTTGGGATGGGTCTGCCATGTTCCAAAGCTTCTCGGTGTTTGAAACTGTTTTGCCGGGAACCGATGTACCTTTATACTTATTACAACATCCATCTTTCTTGCCGCGCCGCGTTTACGGCGGTGTAGATGAAGATTGGAGGTTCACTTTCTTTGCCAATGCTGCGGCTGAATTTGCCTGGAATCATTGGAAGCCCCAAATTATCCACTGTCACGACTGGCATACGGGGATGATACCTGTTTGGATGAGCCAAGACCCCGATATCAGCACGGTTTTTACTATTCACAATTTAGCTTATCAAGGGCCATGGCGCTGGCGTTTGGAGCAGATGACTTGGTGTCCTTGGTATATGCAAGGTCACAATACAATGGCTGCCGCAGTACAGTTTGCCGATCGAGTAAATACAGTTTCACCGACTTACGCCGAGCAAATCAAAACGCCAGCTTATGGGGAAACTTTGGAAGGTTTGCTCTCTTACCTCGGCGGTAAAGTATCGGGCATTTTGAATGGAATTGATACAGAATCTTACAATCCAGCAACTGACAAGTACCTCCATCAACAATTTAGTGCTGATACTATTGAAAAGCGCCCCGCTAATAAAATTGCGCTGCAAGAAGAAGTCGGTTTGGAAGTAAATAAAAATGCCTTTTTGATCGGCATGGTGACAAGGCTGGTAGAACAGAAGGGATTGGATTTGATAATTCAAATGCTCGATCTGTTCATGGCCTATACCGATGCTCAATTTATTGTACTCGGAACGGGCGATCGCTACTACGAAACCCAACTCTGGCAAATGACAGCCCGCTATCCCGGTAGGATGTCCACCCAACTACTTTACAACGAGGCCCTCTCCCGGCGCGTTTACGCAGGCTGCGACAGCTTCCTGATGCCCAGCCGTTTCGAGCCCTGCGGAATTAGCCAAATGCTCGCCCTCCGCTACGGGTGCGTGCCAATGGTTCGCCGCACCGGCGGTTTAGTCGATACCGTTTCCCACAACAACCCGATCGACAATACCGGTACAGGTTACTGTTTCGATCGCTACGAACCCCTCGACTTGTTCACCTGCATGATCAGAACTTGGGAAGGTTTCCGCTACAAAGATAAGTGGAGAGAACTGCAACAGCGCGGCATGAGAGAAGATTTTAGCTGGGATATTTCGGCCCGGAAATACGTCAACTTGTACAGCGATATTTTGGGACTGCCGCCGGAAGAAACCGCACCGGCACCAGAGGCAGAATTGATCGTTGGTAAGGGTTAATCTTAGTAAGCTGCGTCAGTCGGTGTTTGATTCAACTGAATCGAAGGGCTGGCTGACGCACCCTACAGCTTAGTAAGGTGCATCAGTCAATCGATTTTAGATTTTAGATTGAAGCATTGACATCACGGATGAGTCCGGTGGCTTGTATCCTGGATGCTTTCAGTCGGTTTTTGATTCAATTTAATCGATCGACTGACTACTGACTACTGATTACTGACTACTAACTAATGACTACTGACTACTGACTACTGACTACTGACTACTGAAAAATTAATCAACAAATAAATCGAGAGGTAAATGACCGTAAGTTCCACTAACTCCATCTTCTGAGGAAGATTGACAAGAAATCAAAACGCCCCGGTAAGTTCCGGGATAGCCGTCAACATAATACGAACCCTTCAAAGTATTGAACTTAATATAAACCGAACCAGCAAAGGTCGAGACAGCATTGGGATCTAAAACAACTTGATATCCCAAAGCTTTCAAATAAGCTTCTAAAGCTAAAAAACCCTCATCCGTCGAAGAAGCGCACACTCCCAACATTTGATAATCCGACAAACTTGCTACCAGCAAAATCGCTTGACGGAGTGCCTGTTTTTCCAGCGGCGATGCTACAGATTGCATATCCAGACAAGTGAAATCTTTGAGGATTTGCTGTGCTTCTTCAACAGTTAGGGTAGTCGGGTTGTGAGTAGACATGAATTGCTCTGATATTTCCCAAAATTACGATCGACAATCGGGCACTCGTCAACGAATTTCTGCCATTGCAACCCTCAATCGACGGCGGTAACACTTGCACAAGTCCTGATTATAGCCGATTGTGTGCTCTGGCAATCAATTCGGGCGATCGTCTTCAATGGCTTAGCCAACGCCCGAATCCACAAAAAAGCTAGTAGTTTTTAGCGATGTTTTCAAGTTTAGATCAGTCCGCGTTTTTTCAGCTTTGCTAGCGCATCTTCGGCCGCATTTTTCTCAGCATCTTTTTTGCTTTTGCCTTTACCTTCTCCATAGAGTTTCTCTGCGACATAAACTTTAGCGAGAAATTCCGGCTTGTGGGGTGTGCCTCCTGCTTGAACTGTCACGTATTTAGGGGGAGTCGTGTCACCGTTGGCTTGTACCCATTCTTGAAAGCGATTTTTCGAGTCTACAGTCGATCGAGTTTCCACAACATTTTCGGGAACAGAATCAAACATTTGTTGCACAAACTGGCGAACTTTGTTCATGTCTTGCGTGTCGAGATAGTAAGCGCCAATAAATGCTTCAAAAGTGCTGCTGAGCAAATTTGGATTAGTAATCCCACCTTCTCGATAAGCTCCTTTTCCGAGCCGCATTTTTAAGTCTAAACCTATTTCAGTAGCAAATCTGGCTAATTGTTTTTCATCTACTAATGCAGAACGTCGGCGAGTCAGTTGGTCTTCTCCCATTTCTGGATGACGCTGATAGAGATATTCGCCGCTGAGAAAAGTCAGCAAAGCATCGCCGAGAAATTCTAAGCGTTCGTTGTCTTCTTCGTGGAATGTGGGGTTTTCGTTGACGTAGGAACGGTGGGTGAGCGCTTGGCGCAGCAGTTTTTCATGGTGGAATTCGGGAAGGGTTATTTCTATCTCTTGTGTTGGATTAGTTAATGGCATGGGAGTTTTGTAAGGGTTATTGTTTGTGGAGTTTGGTGTTATTATGTGGACATGAAAGAGCCGCAGATAGCGGTTGGTTTGGAGAATCTAGTTTATCAAATAAACTAGATTTTTGCTATCTGCAGCGAGGTGAATTTTAACAGATATTGGGCGGTTATACTATTAGTCCGTTACCCCGTCAGCCCGCCAGTCCGCCAGGGGTTAAAACCCCTGGCTCATAGCTAAAGTCCTCTAAAGAGGACTGATAATTGTGTTTTTTTAACTGTATGTCAGTCGGTTTTAACCGACTTTAGCTATTAGACAGGGAATTCATTCCCTGGCGGATTGTGCAACTTTATGCAGATAATCTGTCTGCTTCTATTACAAACAATTGCTGATCCTGCAATCTGATTTTTCCATCTTTCACGGCAGCCTTAACCAACTCGCTAAAGCGTGAAAATGTTTTTCCCTGATGTTGGCAGACAAAAGTTACTCCCTGATACTTGGGAAAAAGCTGCAACATTAGGTTGTTAATAAAACCTAATCCTGTACCCTTCCCTTTGCTTAATGCTGTTTTGATAGCTTCGATCAAATACTCAACAGCCTCATTGTAAGTGAGATGACACTGAACATTTTCTATTTGCTGCTGAGTTTTGGCTACTATCAAGCTAGGCAATTCATCAAGAAAGTGAAAATCACTACCTACAAGTTCTTTCAGCTTTTGTTTAACATTACCTCGCTGAGCAAAGACTATAACTTTTTTGCCACGATCTTTTAAATTGCGAACCGAGTTTACAAAGTCCCCATCTCCTGATACAAGGATAGCTGTATCGGGAGGCAGATTTCTGTAAAGATCATTAACAAAGTCAGCCATCAATTGGTTATCTGCACTATTTTTTAGAGGACAGGGAACATCAATACATTTAAAACCAAGGCTTTGCAGCTTGTTTTTTGCAGAGACTTGATCGGGACAGAGTGAATTGTAGTAGATTTTTGCGTCAATCAAGCTCCCCTCAACTTTGGCAAATTCTAGCAATTGACTACCTAGATGTTTAATTGAGTTTGCGTTCTGAAGATCGATGTAAATAGAAACTAAAGCCTGCAACTGCTCCTTCATTTGATTATGTCCTACAAAGAGGTTGACTGGACAGCCTCGACATATCACGCATCTAGCATTAATGGAACGTTGCCTGTGGATTTGGTCAAAAATGAACATCTCGGCAAAGGACAATCTGTTACCACAAAACACTGTAATTTTGTAGGGATTTGATTAGCGTCTTAGCTACAGGGTTTACATAACTGGAACGAGTTTAGTAGCAGCCCGTTGAAGGGAAATGAAACTCAATAATGTTTCGATTTTTTCAAGCTTGTATCAAGTTGCTAAAACGACATTAGACTCACATTCCGCGCAGGGAAATGGAACTCAATAATGTTTCGATTTTCTCAAACTTGTATCAACTTGTTAAAACGACATTAGACTTACTTTCCGCTCAACGGGGTGCTAGAAACTTGCCCCAGTTGTATAAACCGTGTAGCTAAGACGACTCAATCAACATTCCTTGATTTTGAATGCGATATTTAGTTTTAGCTGTGCTTTTAGGCTAGCGTTCTAATTATTGGATGTCAAGTATTAACTCAAAATAATTTTCTTACATCCTTAGACATCTCACCAAGGTTTTCGCCAACCTGACACCGATCGACCGTTCCCACATAAAAACCCTTCTCTCCCTCCCCCCGCGAACCCCTCTCCCTGCGGGCCGATCCCGCTTATCTCCGGCATTTGAACACTAAATGTAAAAATATGTTGCAAACTTTGTACTGCTGTGTTAAGTTTAGTTACATAAGGTTGAAATTAAACGAGGTTTCTGGTCATGGAAAACAAAGACGCAAAAGTTGGCTTCACTGAGTTTGCTGAAACCTGGAACGGCCGTTTGGCAATGTTGGGCTTCGTTATCGGTCTAGCTACCGAATTCCTCACCGGTCAAGGCATTCTCTCTCAAATCGGTTTGATGTAATCAGCTTAACTGCACAATAGCTGAAATTCAGGCGATTAACCCCATAATAAGTGCAAAAGCCCCCCCGCTAATAAGTCCCCTTCACTTCACACGGAGGGGGCTTTTGCATTTTTTATCCAAAAATCCCACAGATAGCACAAACAAAAATCTTTTCCGTCTCAATATTTATCGCGAGACTAACTCCAGCAAACTAAGCAATTTCTACAGAATCCAAAATCCTCAATTTAGGAGTCAAAGTCGCCATCTTCACCAAACCGTCGCGTTTGTGACTCCGCGTGCTGTTACCTAAAATCATCTCCGCCAGATCGGGCATTTCCTGCCAGCAGTGCGAGCAGAACCAATAAACGCGATTGTGGCGAGCGTGGCGGAGCAATTTAGAGGAGCAACAAGGGCAACTATTCATGATATTTTAAACCTTTTTTGAAGATATGGAGCGATAACCCAATCATTAGAGAGATTCACGAAGGCCTGCACATCTCAATTCCAGGCACAAAAATAAAAAATCTCTTTCACTCACAGCTTTGAGCGTCGCGCAAGTAGCACTTTTGGAGGCCCAACAGTAACACCACAATCAAAAGCTGAACGCTCCAAGGAGCCCAAGAGAAACCCCAAATAAAACAACCCAGCCCGGCCCAAGCCACAAGAACAAAAATATCTTGAGAGGTTTGCCAATAAACCCAGACTGCTGCCAGAGAAACTATTAGTAGCAAAATGTAAGCTGAGGGCATAGTCGTCTTCTCCCAATGTGTCTGCCAACAGTCAGGAGCGATCCCTGACGTTCTGCTTAAACATAAAACTAAAACCTGAAGAACTTATGAAGACGAGTGAGTTGTTACAAAAAGTAAAATAATCCTGCCAGCTTATATTTTCCCGATAAATCAGTAGGAATACTGAGCTCATGGTTGAGGCCGAATCAGGTTAAATGAACGCACTACCAATAGGGATTTAGGCATCCCTAATTGGTATCAATTTCACCCCAAGACCGACAGGGTTGAAACTGATACCGGACTGAGGTTTTGAGTCTTAAGCTGACACGACGAAAGGTTCGGGGCCTAAATCGCTACATATATCCTGTCCAATCGCCCCGATTCTATCTAAGGAACCATACCAAAGAAACCAAGTTTTTTTAACTCTCTTTGCCTGCAAAACTACTGCTTGAAAAGCTGCACAATTCAAGGCGCGCGATCGATCTATTCTTGCTCCCAGCCCAAAGCCTCAGCGACCTGAGCCGCCAAAAACATCGGTTCAAAAGGCTTAGCAATCACGCTCACCACCCCCAAATCAGCGAACATCCGCCTGTCCCCAGCCAGAGCCTTAGCTGTCAATAAAATTACCGGAATGTGCTGCGTAGCCTTATTAGCTTGTAACTGTAGAAAAGTAGTAGGCCCGTCTTGGTCGGGCATCATCACGTCCAATAGAATAGCATCAGGCTGTTCGGCAAGAGCCTTAGCAACCCCCTCGCGGCCCGAACTCGCTGTCAGGACTTCCCAGCCCCCCACCAGTTCAAGACTGACTTGAGCTACTTCCCGAATATCTTCCGCATCGTCAATAACCAAGATGCGCTTGGCAGTCAAAATTAACATTTTTTTAGAAATGAGAACTGATCACAGATTAGAGGCGAAATGTGAATATTTTGTAAAGCAAATTATTTTAGCCGATCAGACTTTACAGTAAATTTTCAAAACTGTATAGCAGATGTTGAAGAAAGAAGGAACAAGGAAGACCGAAGTTGCCATCGAGCGGCAGGATTTCAACTAAGAACATCCTAACCGTCTGGCGCGGTTGCTGTAAAATATCCCACCCAAAAAAGCCGCTTTTCCACCTCAAATCGCGCTTTTTGCCTGCTGTCCCCAAACTCCAGAAAAGGCTGAGATTGTTTGTCGATGACTCGATCAAACAATCTGCACAAAATCATTAACTTTGGGTACACCTGGGTAGAACTTAACTTTCAGTTGCCAGCCCCTCCCTCAGAAGTGGCAGACTTAAGAAAAAAGTGCTGCCCTCCCCCACCACGCTCTCCACCCACATCCGTCCCCCGTGCTGCTGCACGATACTGCGACAAATAGCCAGCCCCAAACCAGTACCTCCTTTCTGGCGAGAATCAGAAGCATCAACCTGTTGAAAGCGTTCAAAGACCATCTCCAGCTTGTCTGGCGGAATACCCCGCCCTTGGTCTTTCACAGCAATCACGATGTACCACGAGCTCGCAACTGGCAAGTGCGGAGGCGCGACGGCAGGCTCAGGAGACAACAAAGACGGAGACGACACCGACTTGTGGGCTGCTTTTTCTGCCAAATCCGGATTGTGGGTCAACTCCCCGCTCAGCCAAACCGTAGCGCCGGAGGGAGAAAATTTTATAGCATTACTGAGTAAATTTGTCAAGGCTTGAATTAGCCGATCGGGAACAGCTTGCAATTGCGCCCCTACAGGCTTCACCGACAGAGTAACTCCCGCCTGCTGAGCCATTCCCTGCATCTCGTCAGCCGCCTGCAACATCAGCTCCGCCACATTGCAAGTTTGTTTGATAGCAGTGCTGTAACTCGACTCCATCCGCTCTAAATCTAGGATGTCGTTGACCAAGCGCACCAAACGGTCAGTGTTAGTGACAGCAATCTCCAGCATCCGCTTAGCTTTCTGGGGGTAAGCGTCAAGCAGACCGCTATTGAGAAGGCCCAGGGCTCCGTGAATTGAGGTCATGGGTGTCCGCAGTTCGTGGCTGACAACAGAGATGAATTCATCTTTCATGCGCTCGACGGCAAGCCGCTCCGTGATATCTTTAAAAGTCACCACAGCTCCAATAATTTCGCCTTCTTCTCGCATCGGAGCGACAACGTACTCAACCGGAAAACTGCTGCCGTCTCGCCGCCAAAAAATCTCATCGGTGACGCGCCGCGCCTCTCCGTCTTCCAAGGTGGCTAAAATTTGAGAACTTACCCGGTTCGGCAGCAGTTTGCCCGCCTGCGGTGCGGCGCAGTGTGGGACAAGTTCCGACCCTGAATTGATGTCTGTTGCAGGTGACAGTTGCTTGATCGCCCTTGAGCATTCTTCCTGTGCACGGTGTAAGCTTTCATAGAGTGGTCGATCGATCAATTGCTTCGATTCGCACCCAGCCATTCTCACCGCCGCAGGATTGACAAAAGTTACTTTTCCCTCTTTGTTCAATCCGCAAATTCCTTCTCCTGCCGAGAACAAAATCATTTCTGTTTGGTGGCGGAGTTGTTCAAAGGCTTTTTCGACTCGCTTGCTGTCGCTGATGTCGCGAGAGATTGTCGAAACGCCCGTTACCGCTCCAGTCGCGTCTTTAATCGGAGAAATCGTCAGGGACACATCTATCTGTTGACCGTCTTTCCGCAAGTGTACGGTTTCGTAATGGTCGATGCTGGCTCCGGCCCTAATATTTTCCAATATTTGAGGCATTTCCTTGGGGCGTTCGGGTATGGCTAAAATCTCGATCGACTGGCCCTTGATTTCCGCAGCACAGTAGCCGTAAATCTTCTCGGCTCCTGAGTTCCAGCTCTGAATTGTCCCGGCGAGGGTTTTGCCGACGATGCCGTCGTCGGAAGACTCGACAATCGACGCCAAGCGCACGAGTTCGTCTCTAGTTTGCTTGTGTTCGGTAATGTCGCGACCCAAAATCACTATAGTTTTGCGTCTGCCGTCGGGGTGAAATACGGGTACTTTAATCACGTCGTAGATTTTCACAGTACCGTTTGAGCGGAGAATCACTTCTTCTCCCCTAGAAAGCTCACCTTTTTCCCACGCTTCTCTATCGGTCACCTCGCACGCCTGTAGTGCCTCGCGGTAAAAACTGCTGAGTTCTCCTAGTTGAGAATCTTTCAGGCCGCGGTAGTCGATTTTTTCTAGGTCGAACACTTCCAAAATCGCTTGATTTGCCTCCAGCCACCTGCCCTCGCCATCTTTGAAGCAGACAATATCTGGCATGGCATTGATCAGCGAGTTGAGATAGGAGTTTTCTCGCAGTGCCGTTTCTACCTCCGCCCGCTTGGCGATTTCCCGTTGCAGGTTTTCGTTTGCCTTTTGCAACGAGTCCTTTAACAAACTTTCTGTAAAAGTCTGTTCTTTAATTACTTCCTGAAGTCTGTGGAGTTCTAACGACTGCCACCGGCGGGCCAACAAATTCTCTACCCGCAAATGCAGTTGGGTGAGTTCGACGGGACTTACTATCAAATCGTCTATTCTGGGTTCGAGTTGTTTTGCCTGCTGCGAAAATGGCTGCTCAGCAAGAGCAGGCGTTTGGGATTGACTAACAAGCAAGAACGGTAAAAAAATCGGCTCGGCGGCAGTTTTTAATGATTCTACCAACGGCCCGATGCGATCAAAATTTGCCTCGTCGAGAATGCACAAGTCGAAAGCGATTTGGGGAATGGGAAAGTCGGAGTTGGGATTTAAAGCGCGATCGAGTACAATCACCTCATGCTCGGTGTTGAGGTGGGCGATCGGCAAATTAAGTTGTTGGTGGCGATCGACCAAGAGTAAAATGCGGCTCATTAGTTTGTTAATTTTCCCATGACTAATGATATGATGTCCGGTAAATTAACCATTATATTATGTTGTGTAGTCAAGAATTAACTCCTCTTTTTTATGAGGAATGAAGCCCTCCCTACCAACAAATTTTATAGCCTTAGATCGACCGGACGTGATCGAAATTATCAAGGCATTAGGTAGCCAGAGTAGAATCCCCAATTTAATAAAATTTGATAATTCTTTAATTGTTTGTTGGTTCAAAAAATGACTAATAACTAATGACTAATTCAGGGGGCGGGTTTATATTTATTTGGGTTGTCAGTTCTATGAAACCCGCCCCTACCGACTAATGACTAATGACTGATGACTAATGGCTTTTTACGGCATTCCGATCTGAATAAAAGCATCTTCCGGCATACAGCTAGAATAAGTCGCCCCTTCCGATAAAACCGCAATCAGCCTCACCTGCCAGTCGGGCATAATCTGCAAATCTGCCCAGGGCACTGCTACCTCCAAACATTTATCCACTCCCACTTGGGCGCGGCTAATGCGGGGCTGCCACTCATCGCCCTCTTCTGCTTCCTGAAACCAAATCGATTTTGTCAGCAAATTAATCTCTAACTGATGGTGGTATCTATAGTTTAGCGGTGCTTCGTCAGGCAAACCCGACAGCGGAATCAAACTGTTGTGCATGGTGCGATCGGGATAAAACCAGAACAAATTTAACTGCTGCGGGCAATCAATTCCCGGCCGCACCCCTACCTTGAAGTCGGCACGAATGTAAAAATTCAAGTGGTCAACCCCGTACCAAAGCCGCTGAATTGCCGAACTCCGGTGCATCGTACCTCTTGCTCCCCCAACTTCAATCCGGCCGGCTTTGTCCCAATCCTGTTCGTTGCCGATACCGTCAATCACCGGGTGAATAAAGCTCAGCGGCAGGTGGTCGCCTTGAACCTCGTGCACCTCTACTTGTCGCCGCACTTCCGGGGGGACGGGCTCGCCGAGAGCTTCGTAAATTCCCGCTACGTGTTCCCGAAATAGCTGGTCGAACATGGCATCTTGGTTCGATGTGTGGCCTTCGCCAAACCACCAGAACCAGTCGGAACCTTCGGCAGCGTAAAGCGCTTCCCAAGCTTCGGGGTTGCTTTCTTCTGTGGCCTCTGGATGGTTTGCCAGCATTTGTCTGGCGGGCCCTAATATGTCCCAAGCGCGATTTTTCGCGGGATCGCCGATCCAAGTTGTGAGGGAACCGTCCACCCAGGAACCGGTGTGCAGTTGGGCTGCGGGAATTGTTTCGGTTGCTGGGAATTTGTCGAGAAATTCCGAGACTGTGACTAATTTGATATCTGGATTGTCGCTGAGAGTTTGATAGAGGGATTCTAAGAACGGTTTGCCGTCTTGGGGATAGAATTCCCAGCAATTTTCGCCGTCTAGGGCGATCGTCACTAACCAGGGATTTTCTAAAGCTGTTTGACCGTCGGGTTGTCGGTGTTTGAGAGTTCTGCCGATCGCTTCTAAGTGTCCCACTAAATCTGATGCTGCTTTTTCCGGCTCCATCGAACCGTAGGTAAACCCGATCAAGTCGGACAATCTGTGGTCTCTAAATACTATAGCTAAATCACCGTCAGGAGTTTCTAAACGGTAAGGGCGATATAAGAATTCTGGTTCGTAGACATTCCCTGTCGCGTCGCGGTTGAAAAAGTGTTTAATTGTCCACCCCAATACTGCTTCGTCCGAGACTATCCATTTAAAGCCTTGTTTGGCAATGTAGGGCAAAATTTCCGGGCTGACTGCTTGTTCCGACGGCCACAAACCGCGCGGTTGGCAATCAAACCGATCTTCATACATTTCCCAGGCTTTTCTCAGGTGTCGGGGAATATCTTCTTCCCACTGAAACCTGTGTTGTGGCAGCGTCATGTTTGGAATAGCTATGCGGCCGCCATTAGTGTCGGCAAGCAGCGGTAAAATCGGGTGCGTGTAGGGGGTTGTGGAGACTTCCAACTGTCCCTCAGCTTGCATTTTACGGTGCTGGGGAATGATGCGAGCGAGGATTTCTTTTTGTTTTGAGTAGATGTTTTTTCGGTCTACCAAACTAAAATTTTGTCCTTGTTTCAGCCACCCTGCAATCTCGGGGTCGTCCCAAAACAGCGGGTCAATCCAAGCTAAATTGTGCCACGCCAGCAAGTCGCTAAAATCCTCCAATTTCCAGTTGGCCAAACACCACTGAATGCCTTTTTCCTGCCGCTGAGTGTAGAGTTGAGCGTAGCGGGGGTGTGGCTGAATCAGAGTGTGGTAATTGGCGTCAAAGAAGTGTTCTAAAATGAACTCTTGTTCTGGGCTGGTTAAAATTTCTGCTGGCTTTAATGTCACCGTCAAGTAAGGGTCTAATGCTTTGTCTGCGATGCAGTCTTCTATCTGCAAAATCAAGGACGGAACCAGGTTTACGGTTTGATGAAGTTTGGGATATTTTGCCAGCATTAGCACTAAATCCAAGTAGTCTTTGACTCCGTGCAAGCGCACCCAAGGCAGTCGGTATTGAGCCTCTGTGGAGTTAGCTGATATTCTGGATTTGTACAGCGGTTGATGTTGGTGCCAAATGAAGGCTACATAAAGGGGGTGAGACATTGAATTTAGTAATTGGTAATTGGTAATTGGTAATTGGTAATTGGTAATTAAATTTGGTAATTGGTAATTAGCAATTAAATTGGGTAATTGGCAACAGTCAACAGTCAACAGTCAACCCTCAACCGTCAACCGTCAACCGTCAACTGCCAACTACCAATTGTCAACTGACTAATTACATTACCTGTTCGACTTCGGCAATTTCTGGGATAGCCTCGCGCAGGCGACGTTCAATGCCCATTCTCAGAGTCATTGTGGAACTCGGGCAAGAGCCACAAGCTCCTTGTAGTCTCAGGTGTACCACTGGGCCGTCAATTTCTACGAGTTCGACGTTGCCACCGTCGGATATCAGGTAGGGGCGCATTTCATCGAGAACTGTTTCGACGTTATCTCTGGTTAGTGCTAGTGTCATATTTCGCCTCTGTGATGATTTCTTGCAGTTGATGAAAGTTCGATTTGACTTAAGGACAGCATTCTCAACCCGCGCGGGATTTAAGAAACCGGGTTTTTTGATAAAAGACTTAGGCACTCAGGTGAGTCCGCGGCAGTAAACCCGGTTTCTGTCACGCTGATGCTCGATCCCAATTAGCTCTCTCGTTCGATCGTAGCGTTACTTGCCGCCAAATCAAGTTGATTCTGATAGGTTAACCAAAAAAACCCTTTTATTTAAGAAATTGGGTTTTCGATCGCGCTACACTACTGCTGGTTCTAGCAGTTTGACGTTGGAGTAGTTGAACTCGGTTGTTGTCAGTTGACCTTTTTCTTTTGCTCGAACTACTTGCTTTGTCATGACATAATAGTCGCCTATCTTCTCAAAGGTATCTTCAAATTCGAGTTCTTTGATGATTTCGTCTGTTTGGGGGTTGCGGAAAACGGCATCGTAGTGAGTCGCCAAAGAACCTTCGGGTGTCTCTAAGCTTTTGTGTGTGTCAATTACGAAAGCCATGCGGCCCATCACCCGGCTGACTTGACAAATTGAGAGACCTCGGATTTTATAATTCGAGCCCATTGAGTCGCCTTGCACCAAGATGTCCACAGCGTCGGTGCTGTCCTTCTCGCCCAGGGTAAAGCTATTTTTGCCGTGAGATTTTTCAAATGTCGAGCGTTTGCGGTGGGTGACAATATCGCGCATTTGGGTGTAGACGCTTTGCTGCACTTCCTCATCTTCAATGCCGCTGACTTCCACGCTCATGTCGGGTTTGATGGAAACATGACCCGTATATACTTCGTCGCCCTGTTTGAGTTCAATATCGGCACTGTAACCGGGAAAATTGGCATCCCAGGTATAGCGGTGTTCGTAAGCAGCGCGAAACAAATCGCGAGCGTTGGCTTGCTCTGTCATAAATCCCTCTTTCTCTTGACACCCATCTAGTTTAGCTTAACCGCGAGAAGCCCCACATTCGCTGGGTAGGGGAGTTACCCGCACTCCTGGCGAGCACTTGTTGGGGGTGCTGCTGGGCTGGCAATTAGGGCGCAACAAGAATTTACTTTCTTTATCGGTTGCTATGATTTGAAAATAAAGTCACAAAATGCCTGGTTATTGAGAGCGCGATGGGTCGATCGCCAGACACCAGTCTTAGTTATGGGTTATGTTGAAAAAACTTGTGTCCGCTTTTTAGGGGTTGCACCCGCAGGCAACTATTAGATTCCCCCCTTAATAAAATGCTAGAAACTGTCTACCAACACTTAGAAACATTGCAGGAACAAGCTAGGGAATTGCCACAGCCGCAACAGGCAATTTTTACAAAAATATTGGAAGATTTATCGAATTCTCTACAGGAAATGGCAGGCAGCCGCTTGTTTGAAAGCGCCACAAATAACGCCGCAAAGCTGGTTGAACTTGAAAAAAATAATCGCCTTTTGGAACGCACTGTAGCCCAGCAAGTAGGGCAAATCAGACAGCTACGGGAGCAGTTGGAAAAACAAATTAGCCAGCATCGCAGGGACACTCAAGCATTAACTAAAAGTGAAGCAAAACTGCAAGCTATGCTGCGTAATTCTCCCGATCTAATTAGCATTGTCGGCTCCGACGGGCGAGTTCGATACCACAGCGGAGCCCTACAGCGGGTTTTGGGTTACAACCCAGAAGAAAGAATTGGCAAATTTCACGGCGAGTTAATCCATCCAGACGATTTGCTGGCTTGGCAGACGTATTTTGGTAAGTTGTTAGAATCTCCGGGAATTGGAGGGGCAATCGAATATCGGAAACGCCACGCTGACGGTTCTTGGCTCTACATGGAGTCGATAGGTAATAGTTTGCTTTACGATTCTAGCGTGCAGGGAATTATAATTAATTCGCGGGAAATAGGGGAACGAAAGCAAGCAGAAATCGCAGTCCGAGAGTCAGAACTCCACTACAGAGTTATGTCGCAAATTACTTCGGATTTTGCCTATTCTTTTAAGGGACTGCCCGACGGCAAGTTCGCCTGCGAGTGGGCGACAGAAGCTTTTGAGCGCTGCACCGGTTGCGTTCCTGAAGAATTAGAATCGTTTGGTTGGTGGAACTCCGAACTCGTTCATCCCGACGACAGGGAAATGTTAATTAAACAGTTAGAAGGCTGTACTTTCAGCCGCACTGGAGCCAATGAGTATCGCATTATTAATCAAAAAGGCGAGGTGCGCTGGTTGCAGGACTACTGGCAAGTGGTGTGGGACAAAACTGCTGAACGGGTTGTCCGTTTGTGGGGCGCTTGTCAGGAAATTACCGATCGCAAGCAAGTAGAATTGAAACTGCAACTCGTTAACCAAGTTTTGCAAGCGCAGATAGCATCGGCGCCGCTGGCGATTAACTGTACCAGCAATGACGGCAATACCGTTGTTTGGAACCGCGCCGCCGAACAACTTTTTGGCTGGACTGCGGCTGAGGTTTTAGGGAAACCTTTACCAAATATTCCTGAAGGCCAAAAGCAAGATTTTTACGCGCTGCTAAAGTCTGCGTCTAATGGCAAACCGCAAAACGGTTTGGAAATATCTTTGTTGAAAAAAGACGGTAGTTCGATCAATGTTTGGCTTTGGGCGGCGCGCGTGCGAGATGCGGGCGGCCAGACTGTCGGCAGTATCAACATATTTTCTGATCTTTCAGAACGCAAGCGCATAGAGGAAGAGCGCCAAAAGCTAGCAGCGATGAAAGATATGGAGGAGCCTTTTTGGGCGCGCTATGTCAGCCCTCCAAAAACTCCGAAAAAAAAGGGCGGTGGGTAATGCTATCAAGCACAAGTTAAAAGCATTAAAAGTGCGAAAGTGCAATTTTATGCTTCCCATATCCTTTCGGGTCAAATAACCTATTTGATGGGAGTCGTTCGACCGGACATAATATGATAAATACACCGAGCTACTACGTGTAGTATTTGCTATGCTGTACTGTGTAAAACTATAATTCCCTAAAAAAAATTGATGAATTAGCTACCGAATTTATTGAGGGAATCTATCGATAAAGTTTCAGCTTTTTCAGGGTAAAATTTGTTGGCACGGTAAATATTAGACTTGTTGAATACGCCACTAAAAACTTTACTGATGCCCAGATTTTTCCTGACTCCTCAAAGTGGCTAACTCTGCGTGAGTTTGGCAAGCTTCACTTAACTCAATGTAATCTAAGATATTGGAAATTACCTGAGAAAGGTGGATAGCCGAACGGTGAGCTTCTTGGATAAAATCTCTCTCCTCTATGGGATCGTCAGCTTGATCGTCTATGGTTAGTTGTAGATAGCCAATGATGTGATTTAGGGGAGTGCGGAGCTCGTGGGACGCCTTCAACAAAAATTGCTTTTTGAGTTGGGATAGTCCTTGTACTCGCTTGGTGCGCTCTTGGTAGAGGGTGGCGAGGGCGATCGCACTTCCTACTTGCTCGGCGAGTTCTTGTGCGAATTCGATCTGGCATTGAGTCCAAGGTCGATCGGTCTTACCCTTCCCCGACGATCGACCTTTGCACTGATGCAAGCTAATTATGCCGTTAGGTTGCTCTTGGTAAGCGGTAGCCACCACTAGCAGCGACTGCGGCCCAAAAGGGTCATTGGCTGCAAAGGAGTCTACTACCACCGGTTCGAGGGTGGCTAGAGCTTGAAGGAAATGAGGTGCTGCTGTCAGCGAAATTTCCATTCCCAGCATGGGTAAAAATGGTTCTTGGCAGTATTCAGCAGCTACTTTGACTTGCAGGCTAGAACTTTCATAGGGACAAAGGATACAGCGGCTCACGCCTAGTGTTTCTCCCAGAGTGTTAACTGTTTGCTGCCAGATGGTATGGAGATCCAAGGTGCGACGAATATTTCTGCCAATTTGGAGTAAAAGTTTTTGCGATTGAGCTGATATTTGCTGATTCATAGCAACCCTTTTTCTACTAGACTGGCAAAAGTTTACCACTCCGGCAACAGAGCAGGAAGTTACTGAATTTGTCAGCCTGCCGCTGTCCGACTTATGGATTACGTAATTCTACTTAAATATTGCCACAGGCAGTCAAACATTACTAAGTATTTGCGGTGTCTTTACAAGATCTTTATGATTTTCACATAGAAGGGAGAGCGTTGTATTTTCTTAAAAATCCTTGACAGTAGGGGATTGGAAAGCTGAATCAGTGCTAAAAGTAGCCATTAAGTTATTGTAAAGTTGGCGGTTTGTGGGGGTTTACTCGGAGGTGTGAGCTGCCAGCCGACAGATTAAAGATTAGCTGTTATCCGTATCCCCCTGATTTGATTTATGCCAATTCTGGGTGGGGATCGGAAGTGGCGGGGGTGATGAATATGAGTCCAAAACTCCTAAGGAGGGAGCTCGGCGACGGATAAAAGTCAAAATTGATACCTGGGTGGGCGATCGAACTGTGTTTGTAGGATAATTACAAATTATTGATGGCTTTTATTCACGAAACGGAACTCACGGATACACGAATATAGCAATTTTTAAGTGAGTAAGGTACAGTTGGGTAATTGGTAATTGGTAAAAAAGCTGGCGAGTACCTCACAAAAATTGAGAATCGCTCTAGCAGTTTTTTTTCTGCTTCCTGATTCCCTCTTGCTTCTTAATTTGTGCTGATTCCTAATTCCTTCAACGTCCCGATGACCAATTACCGATGATTAATTTTTAAATAGTGGTTCTTGATAAAGCGGCACAGTAAAAGTAACCGTCGAGCCGAGTCCTTCCCCCATACTGTAAAAATTTACTGTACCCCCCATTGCTTCTACCAGTTTTTGAGAAATAGCCAATCCCAAACCGGTGCCGCCGTATTGTCTGGTACGAGCACCGTCTACCTGAAAAAACGACTCAAATAATTTATCTTGCTTGTCGAGAGAAACCCCAATGCCAGTATCAGCAACTCGAATTTTCACCATTCCGGGGAACTGCTGGTTGTGAACAGTCACCTTTTTCTTAATAACCTCGGCACTGATGCGAATTCCCCCTTCCCCGGTAAATTTAATCGCATTGCCCGTGAGGTTCAAGATTACCTGAAGCAGGCGTTGGTAGTTGCCGTACACAATAATCTCGTCCTCCACAGGGGGTTTTTGGATTTGAAATTGCAATCGCTTTTGCTCGACTTGAACCCGTGTAAAATTCTCAACTTGTTGCAACAGTTCGCCGAGTTTGACGGGAGCGAGATCTAACTCCATTTTGCCAGCTTCGATTTTAGCGACATCCAAAATATCGTTAATCACATTGAACAAATGTACTGCTGATCGGTAAGCTTCTTCGATAAATTGGTGCGCTTCTTCGGGGTCATCTGCCATGCCGTCCATAAGCAGTTTTAGGAAGCCGAGGATGCCGTTGAGGGGGGTGCGGAGTTCGTGAGAAGTATTAGCAAGAAATTGACTTTTAAGTTGGGAAAGAGCTACGGCTTCGGCGCGGGCCTGTTCTAATTCTTGGTAAAGTGTAGCGTGGGCGATCGCACTGCCGACTTGAGCGACTAACTCGCGGGCGAATTCGAGTTCGACTGGACTCCATTTCGGGGAACTGCCGCAGCGGTGCAAACATATCAGTGCATTGGGTTGGTCTTCATAGGAGGTAGCTGCTACGAGCACGGAATGGCGGTGGAAGGGATCGGTGGCGGGGGAGGCGTAATCGACTGCTACTGGTTTTAAGGTGGCTAAAGTTTGAATCCACCCTGGCTGTTCGGCTGCGCGCAGTTCTACTCCCAGCATAGAAGAGTAAGCTTCTTGGCGGTACTCAGCTACTACTTTAAAAGTTTTCGATTGGAGATTTTCGATTTGAGTTGGGGAAAGCGGGGGCGAGGGGTAGCTAGCTATAGACTGTTGTAATTCGGCTGCTGCTGCGGTCGATTTTGGCTGATTTTCGGAGGCAAGGAAGGGGGAGGTTTCGAGATTTTCGCTGTCTTTTTTGTAGGAACAGATGATGCAGCGACTCGCGTTTAAAACTTGACCCAAGCTGTTAACAGTTTGCTGCCAAATGGTTGCTAAATCGAGGGTTTTGTGCAGGTTTTGAGCGATTTGGGAGATGATTTTACGGTCTATTTCCGAGTAGGGAGGGAGCGATCGACCGGGGATACGGCTCGCTGGAAGCGACATTTGTTGGCGGGCGTCCAAGGGGGATGGCAAAGCTCGATAGAGCATGAATTCTGGGGAGTCGGGCCGTCTGTCTGTGGGTTTGTCAGACAGCAGCCTTCCCATAACTAAGACTTTTGTAGCTTTGCCGTTTGAGTCGATCGCCGGAGTGAGTGTCAAATCGAAGAGAAAATATTGTCCGGCGTGGCCAAATGGATAGCTGAACCGTTGCGGTACGAGGGTTTCGAGCGCCCGCCGCAGGATATCGAGATAAGGCGCAGGGGGGATGGGTTGCAGGGTTTCGCTGAAGGGGCGATCGACAATTTGTTCTGCTGTAAGGTTGTATTGCTCGGCTTTTTGCCAGTAAAAAGATAGATATCGACCAGAGGCGTCTTGGGTAAATACTAATTCTGCCCCTAACTCTTGAAAAAAAACTGTAGAGGCGAGGCTCGATCGCCGGAAATCTGTGTTAGAGTCCATCAGAGTAGGGGATGATAGTAGTTCGGATTTTGGAGTATTGAGTTTTTTATAAAGAACTCACTACTCCCCCTTGTTTGGGGGTTCTACTGTTAATTTGTGAGTTATTAATCAATTAAAAAGTTGTTGGCTTTTTAATTAAAACATTAATCGCTCAAAACTCACAATTTGCAAAAATTTTCGGCTTCTACTATTGACTTTTGAGTGATTAATGAACTCATAAAATATTAATTATTTAACTGTGAACTAAACTCAAAACTCAAAACTATTCGTTCTCAGACGTTTTGGGTAATTTAAAGATAAAAATTAAGATTGAGGAATTAGGAATCTGCACCGATTAACGATCTAGTTTGAAAATTACGCCAAAATCTGAGGCTGCCAACAACTCAAGCCAGGGACTGGCTCACGCATTTTTTCCCTCACCTGGAATAGTTCCGAGGTTGTGATTTAGCCGAGTTCACTCGCCCACCACCTGTAGCTTTAGCCACGAAATCTGCAGGAGAGGAGCTCGCCCGCGCGATCTAAATTTCACAGCCTGCAGATTTGCGCGCGCCGTCTGGGGCGAGAGCACCTCAGTCGTTCCACTCACCGCGGGGCGGCACTGGAGGGTTGCGGCGTAAACTCAGAGCCAGCTCGTCTTCGCGGCGCTCGCCTCTGAGCCACTGCTTGATTGCTGTTTCAATGACTTTGCTGGGGTCATTCGTCAAGTGCTTAATTTGGTCGAGGAGTTCAGAATCTATATGGATAGATAGTTCCACTTTTTCTGACGAACTGTGGGAGGGTATACTTGACTGGCTCATAGTTAAAAAATCCTAGTTTTAATTCTTAAGTTTCAATTCTTTTGATGACAACCGACTGGACTAGATATTTGCAGTCCCTGATTTGCACCCCACCTTTCCTCAACCGCTTAACAGCTTTCTGTACAATGAGACAGAGAAAAGTTTTTTCCTTTTGGGTGTCCGACCGAGCCCGGACACTTGAAGGGTAATAACTGATACTCTTGAGGTTTGTCTCAGTTGTGGTTTCATCTCAATCCCCAGTAAGAGGTTGAAGTAAGCACTCTACTCTTGCTTGTGTAATCATACAACAAAAAGTATCCTTTGCCGATTAGCTCTTCGATAAAAAACATGACTAACGTCCCTGTATCTCGCATTCGTAATTTTTCGATTATTGCTCACATCGACCACGGAAAATCGACCTTGGCAGATCGCCTGTTGCAGGCGACTGGGACTGTGCAGGCACGGGAGATGAAGGAGCAGTTTTTAGACAATATGGATCTCGAACGCGAACGCGGCATTACGATCAAGCTGCAAGCGGCTCGGATGAATTACACTGCCAAGGACGGTCAGGAGTACGTGCTCAATCTGATCGACACTCCCGGACACGTGGACTTTTCTTACGAGGTGTCGCGATCGCTCGCTGCTTGCGAAGGGGCGCTGCTGGTGGTAGACGCATCTCAAGGCGTGGAGGCACAAACCTTGGCAAATGTCTACCTTGCCTTGGGAAACAATTTGGAAATTATTCCAGTTTTAAATAAAATTGACCTGCCGGGGGCAGAACCGGAACGGGTAAAAGGGGAAATTGAAGAAATTATCGGTCTGGACTGTAGCGGGGCAATTGAGGCTTCTGCTAAGGAAGGAATTGGTATAGATGAAATTTTGGAGTCGATCGTCGAATTGGTGCCACCGCCGCAGGATACTGTGGACAAACCGCTGCGGGCGCTAATTTTTGATAGTTATTACGACCCTTATCGCGGGGTAATTGTGTATTTCCGGGTGATGGACGGAAGTGTCAAAAAGGGCGATCGAGTTTTGTTGATGGTTTCGGGTAAGGAATATGTCATCGATGAATTAGGCATCCTTTCACCGACTCAAGTTCAAGTAGACGAACTGCACGCGGGGGAAGTTGGTTATCTGGGCGCGGCAATTAAAGCAGTAGCTGATGCTCGCGTTGGCGATACGATTACTTTGGTCAAAAAGCCTGCACCGGAGCCTTGGCCGGGTTATACAGAGGCAAAGCCGATGGTTTTTTGCGGCTTGTTCCCGATCGATGCTGACCAATTTCCAGATTTGCGGGAAGCTTTAGAAAAACTCGAACTCAACGATGCGGCGCTTTCTTACGAACCGGAAACTTCGAGTGCAATGGGATTTGGTTTCCGCTGCGGTTTCTTGGGTTTGCTGCACATGGAAATTGTGCAAGAAAGACTGGAGAGAGAATACAATTTAGATTTGATTGTTACGGCTCCTTCTGTGGTTTATCAAATCACAACAATTAAAGGAGAAGTATTAACAATTGACAATCCCAGCCACTTGCCCGATCCTCAGTATCGCGAAAAAATTGAGGAACCTTATGTGCGGGTAGAAATGCTGTCGCCGGAAACTTATGTGGGCGCGCTGATGGAACTGTCTCAAAGTCGGCGGGGCATTTTTATGGATATGAAGTATCTGAGTCAAGGCCGAACTACGCTGGTTTACGAGTTGCCTTTGGCGGAGGTGGTGACGGACTTTTTCGATCAGATGAAATCGCGATCGCGCGGTTATGCGAGCATGGAGTATCACCTTATCGGTTATCGCGAAAATCCGTTGGTGAAAATGGACATTTTAATTAATGGCGATCCGGTTGATGCTTTGGCGATGATCGTACACCGGGATAAGGCTTATAATGTGGGCCGCGGCTTGACGGAAAAACTGAAGGAGTTGATTCCTCGCCATCAATTTAAGGTTCCGATTCAAGCGACAATTGGCGCTAAGGTGATTGCTTCGGAGCACATTCCGGCTTTGCGAAAAGATGTGTTGGCGAAGTGTTACGGCGGCGATATTTCGCGGAAGAAGAAGTTGCTGCAAAAGCAGGCGAAGGGTAAGAAGCGGATGAAGTCTGTGGGTACTGTGGATGTGCCGCAGGAGGCTTTTATGGCTGTGCTGAAGCTCGATCGGGATTCGTAATCTGTGTGGCTTTTTGTCAGGAACAGGCTTTCGGGCCTGTTGCACAAAGAGTCTGTTTTTTTGTAGTTGTTTCCAGTCATCTAGAACAGGCAAGATGCCTGTGAAGCGAAGAGTCAATTTGATTGTGGGATGGGCATCTTGCCCGTCCCTGTGGAAGCCCAGAATAAGGCTGCAGCCTGAGTGGCGATCGCCCGATCGCATCACAGCTTACTACAACTTAAACAAGAATGCTTTGTTGAAACTCGCGCTGAATTTCATCTACAACTTTGCGATCGCTCAAATCGCGATGCCACCAGTGGCTACAGCCATCTTGACAATATTTGCAGTACCTGCGCGCATCGGCAATTGCCAATAAACTCATTAACAGGAAAAAGGTTTTGATAGATTCTGAGGGCGGCAGTTTCAAAAGCTTTGCCATTTGTTCTTTTAATCGCCCTCTACTCAGCAACACACAAGGGGTGTAAGTTGGGCGAAGTTTTGATTTGGCAATAGCTAGGGAAACATCTTCTTCTCGCGCCCCTGCTTGGAGGGTCATGTAGGATAGCCACTGCAATATTTCCTGCTGGTCTTCGGTTGGGAAGCTTAAAAACCAGTTTTTTGCATTTTCTTGGCTAATTAATTCTTGTTGAATTTGATTGATTGTAATTTCATCGCCTAGATTCATTTGCCTCTCCTAAGTCGGGCTGAAATATAACGTGAGGTTCTCCGTCATAATTTCTCAAATAGAATTAGGAACAATATGACAGCGCAGCCACTCAGTAAATTCATCGCGGGCGATCGCGCTTGATGTGACTTGTAATATAATTTGTTCTTGGTCTTCCACAGGTGCAGAAATCTCAAAGCCATTCAAAACTAGAAAGACTTCCATTGCTGCGTGACCGATGCGTTTGTTACCATCTAAGAAAGGATGATTTTTAATCAAAGCAAATCCAAGGGCTGAAGCTTTTTCCACGATAGTTGGGTAAAGTTCCTCCCCGTCAAACGTCATGCGTGGCTGAGCTAAAGCTGACTGTAAGGCTCCTAAATTAGCGATGCCAAATGCTCCGCCAGACTGCTCGATAATGCGCCGATAAATTTCTAAGACTTCAGTTAAAGTTAGATAGCGCATTACGCGAGCTTTTGGTAAAGTTCAGCATTCTTTTTGAGGACGTATTCCATAGCATTTTGGAAGGATGTTTCTGGTGGTGCGAGCAAGTTTTCAGCACCCGCAAGGAGTAATGCTTCTAGGGAAACGCCGAGGCGGTTGGCGGTTTCTTGGAGCTTGTGCAGGCGCTCGTCTGGAATTGTGATGGTAATCGTTTGCATTATGTTTGTGGCTGTGACGATACTCTGAGTGTAGCACGTCAACTGTCTGAGTAGGAGTTAGGGTTTTTGAAAGAGCGATCGCACTTTTGGAGCAAAAGGGCGATCGCCCTTTTGCAAATAAACTATCAGAGATTACTCATCACCATCATCTTCATTATCTTGAACTACCTTACTACTTAAAAGTCCGAAAATCGCACCCACACCCATATTCCAAGTGCTATTGCAAGTCTCAAAAATGCGAGCTTGTTGGGGAGATGGCCGATCTTCGGTACTAATTCGTAAAGAGACTCCTCCAGAAAGTAAGGTAAAAAAGATAACAGTGGCGAAGACGTACTGGAAAGGAGAGGGAGATTGAGGAGAAGGGTTTTTACGAGTAATTTTAGTAGATTTGGGTTTAGCAGGTGTCATATTTGGTTGAGCTTTCATAATTGCTACCTTTTGATTGGTGATGTTTTAATCATAAAGGGCAAAACCTTGAAAGCCAAGGTGTGTATGGGTTTCAAATACTATGAGTTTGATATGCGTTTAGGATGCGTTTGGTTGGCGATCGCTCGCTATAATACTTAAAAGGTTTGTAATTTAGGTATGCCACAACCAAAGCTCACAGCATCCCAGGTTGGAATCGAAAAAGCAAAAACAGCTCTCATAGACAAAGGCTGGAGTCGCCAAGACTTAGCCAATTACGTTGTGGTGGAAGGCGAAAAGCCGGAAGGTATTGATATTCAAACTGTTCATAAATTTTTCAACCTAAAGAATGTCAAGCCCCAGTATTTTGTGGCAATTTGCAAGGCTTTAGAATTAAATTGGCAAGAAATTAAAGAATCCAATATAACTACCCATGGGGGCTCACAAACCGGTTTTTTTTACGAAGACACTGCGTTGCAGCCCGTAGATTCGATAAAAAACCCGGTTTCTTCGATGGGAGGCCATAATTCCTACCACAATAATCCTTTTATTCCCCAGCATGGCAAGATAGACGATCCGCGATTTTTCTTTGGTAGAGAAAGGGAAATTCGGCGGGTATTCGAGACGCTGAATAGTGGCAGTAGCGTAGCAATCATTGGCGAAAGAGCGATCGGCAAAAGTTCTGTGCTACAAGCCATTTACCGAGAAGCCCCAAATCAACTCCATCATCCGCGCCAACCCATTTACCTCGATTTAAAAAATGTTTGCGATGAAGATGACTTTTACGGTGCTTTATGCGACAAAGCGGGTATCGAGACAGCGAAGGGATATTTACTAGAACGGACTTTAGAATCGCACCGATTGCTGTTGCTTTTAGATGAAGTCGAGAAAATGACCTGGGATGGATTTACTAACCAAGTACGCGGCCAACTGCGGGGTTTGGCTGAGGGAAATAACGCACCTTTGCGTCTAGTTGTCGCCGCCTGCACCTCTCTCGATACCCTGTTTCCTGACAGTCAAGACAGAAATATGACATCTCCTTTTAAAGGGATTTGTATTGAGGAAAATCTGACGCAATGGGATGAAAGAATCAGCCGCGAATTTATTGTTAGTCGCCTCCAGGCTTCCTGGTTAACACCTATTGCTCAGCCCGTGAATTTTACAGAGAAAGAAATTGCGGGGTTAATTGCGGAAAGTGGCGGCTATCCTCAGAAATTGATGCAGTTATGCTATCAAACTTATGCTGGTTATATCAACTAGGACTTACACATGGGGGCCCAGAAACCGGGTTTTTTACGAAAATATTTCGTTAGAGAATCGCAGATTCGGTAAAAAACCCGGTTTCTCACCACCCGTGCGTAAGTCCTGTTTATTCATTCCCACCTATTTATGAGTCAAAACGATCGCCCTGTTCCTCGGTTAGATTTAGCTCCCAAACTGAAGCATCCTCTTTCTTTGTGGAATCCTTTAGATTACCTGCGATTGTTATATTGGGTGTTTTTCTTTCCTCAAGCTTTGCGGTGGTATGAGTCTACCTTTGGGGGGGAATCTAATTTAAAAGACGCGAAAACCTGGCGAGAAAAGTGGGAGTGGTTGCGTCAAAATTCCGTCCAGCGTCAGTTAATTCTACAAGCCT
Organism: Microcoleus sp. Pol17C6; assembly: GCF_036701145.1. NCBI lineage: Bacteria > Bacillati > Cyanobacteriota > Cyanophyceae > Oscillatoriales > Microcoleaceae > Microcoleus > Microcoleus sp. Pol17C6. The sequence continues at coordinate 21,199 of NZ_JAUBQH010000024.1, read as the reverse complement.
TGATGTTAATCATTGTTATCCCCGTAGGCTTGAGTAGATTTTTTGAAGAAATAGGCGTTTCTATCGATTGGTTGGGCGTGGCATTCGGCGTGGCGTTGGGCGTGGCGTCCGGCGTAGCCTGGGGCGTGGTGTCCAGCGTGGCCTGGAGCGTGGCGTTGGGCGTGGCCTGGGGCGTGGCGTTGGGCGTGGCTTGGGGCGTGGCGTTCGGCGTGGCGTTGAGCGTGGCGTTGGGCGTGGCGTCCGGCGTGGCGTTGGGCGTGGCGTTGGGCGTGGCGGGCGTGGCGTTCGGCGTGGTGTCCGGCGTGGGGTCCGGCGTGGCGTTGGGCGTGGCGTTCGGCGTGGGGTCCGGCGTGGCGTCCGGCGTGGCGTCCGGCGTGGGGTTCGGCGTGGGGTTCGGCGTGGCGGGCGTGGCGTTCGGCGTAGCCTGGGGCGTGGTGTTCAGCGTGGCGTTCGCACGTCCTGAAAATTGGCTTTTCGCTGTACCGTTTACCTTACTCCAGCGTCAACAGCAAAATAGACAATTTCCTCACATTACCCCACTTCCCCTTCCCTACCTGTCTTCTCAAATAGCTAATTGGCTGAGGCGGGATTGGGAAATAGGATTGCACAACATTAACCAATTACTACGATTTACCCTTCAGTTTATCCCTGTTGTTAAAGCTGTAAATAGCGTGCTAGCAGAGACGCCAAAAGAACAACTTATCGATCGCGTCGCTCAATTATCAGAAGATCCTTATGATTGCGAGTTAGTGCGTTTTGCCTCAGCTTCTCTCAGTGAAGTAATGAAGTCAGAAGCAGTAGCAGGTTTTTTTACCATCACACCTTGGGAAGAACAAATTAAAGCTCGTTTTCAAACAGAAATTCGTTTAGATACTCCTGCCCGTGCCTCTGCTGCTGGTTTCTGGTATCTCAATGAGCAAAAACCAGACAAAGCTATAGAAGCTTTCGCAGTAGTGCGAGATCTGCTTTATGGAGACGAGATGTTTACTTTAGCGCAGATTCTCACAGATTTTCACCAAACAGCAGAACTAGCCGAGATTGCTTCCCTGAAGCTGCCTGCTTCCCCAAATCCACCTCTGCTGCGTGGCACTACTTGGGAAGCAATTGCTTCTCTACGGCGGGTAATTGCCGATGTTCAAGTCGTCCAGAATAGCGTATCTCATTCTGCCCGTTCCCTTGCCCTCAACCGAGCATTAGGTCAGCTTGCAACTATCCTCAAGAATGCAGATATTATACCACAAGCAGAACGAATTTTAATTGGTAAAACTGTCATACAATGGATAGACATATTACTACCATTGACAGGTAAAATCGGAGCTATTTCGATTACTCAACCTGTTACTATCCCCTATATAATTGGCGATCCAGTCCAAGGCAAGATATTTGTCGGCCGAGAAGACATCATCAGACAGCTAGAGGAGTTGTGGGTAAAAGGCAATCCGCTTCAATCTGTGGCACTCTACGGTCATCGGCGGATGGGGAAAACTTCGATTTTGTTGAATGCTAGCAACTGCTTAGGCTCAAAAGTACAGGTGGCTTATGTGAATTTGCTGCGGGTAGGAGATTGCTCTCAAGGAGTCGGCGAACTGCTAATATTCATCACCGATGCCATTGCCAAAACAGTCAAGATTCCACCTCCTGCCGATCGCGATTTACTCGATTTACCCTATGTCACTTTTGGACGCTACATCGAACAAGTAATACCAAATATAGAAAGTGGATTAATCGTTGCTTTAGACGAGTTTGAAAAAATTGAAGAATTGATAGACGCTGGGGAAATCAATCAAGATTTTATCGGTTTTTTGCGAGGAATGGTGCAAATGAGTTCTAAAGTAGCCTTTGCTTTTGCCGGATTGCACACCTTGGATGAAATGACCGAGGATTATTTCAATCCTTTTTTTGCTAGCATTATCCCCATCCGAGTAGGTTTCCTGAGTCTTGGTGCAACTCGCCAAGTTTTAGCCAATCCCGATGATGATTTTCTCCTCGACTACAAACCAGAAGCACTCGATCGCATTTACGAACTAACTCACGGCCAACCCTACCTCACGCAATTGGTAGGATTTCTGTTAGTCCGCCTCTACAACGACCAAGTATTTGAAATCGGACGCCCCCGCGATCCAATGTTTGCACTAGAAGACGTAGCAACTGTCATCAATGACACAGAATTCTTCAGCAGAGGTCGCTACTATTTTACAGGAGTTTGGGGTCAAGCAGCGCAAGGCGCATCGGGACAACAGGAGATTTTAAAAGCCTTAGCACCTCACTTAGAAGGGATGAATCTCGACAGGCTGAGTCAAGAAACAGGGATGGATGAGACAAGTTTACTGGAAGCACTAAAAACTCTCGAACGCCACGATGTGGTTCGAGAAATTGATGGTTGCTACTCTATTACTGTCGAACTCTTCCGCCGCTGGGTTGAGATGTCATGGGGAGGGAAGCAATAGTTAGTGATCCCTTTAAGTATTCGGCGCTTGAAACCAATCCTACACAAACTCTCGTCCCAGCAGAGGGGGACTAAGAGAAAAGCTATCAAATTAATATTACTATTAAGCCAAATATTTACATTATTGGCTGCCCTAACGGTTCAAGTAAAACTACAGTTTTCCTGAAATTATTACCTAATTTTTTAGATCGACATAATTTCTCTCATATTGCTTTTCAGATAAATCGACCCTGGTTTTTTCAAATAAGCCAGTGAAGCGCAGCTATCCCCTAGCGCATCGCCCAACCTCAGACCGAAGTCATCAAATAACCAATAACCACTAACAAATAACCTAACTAATGTCAAGAGTGTTTTTTCGGAAATATTAAAGCTTAAATAAAAATTGCTACCGACATTTGCGAATTATAGCACTTTGTTCCAAGTATTTGAAAATGCTAAGTTAATTAAAGATTTTATAAAAGTGACGCATAAGTCTTTACATTGTCGATCGCAATTTTGTTATTCTATTAGAAAGTTTCATTCTAGCGACTGAATTTTTGTACCACAGTCCTACCCCTAAACAGAACGGCAGTTTCCACAATGAGAATTTTAGTCACAGGCGGTGCAGGTTTCCTCGGTTCTCACCTAATCGATCGCTTAATGGCCCAAGGACATGAGGTAGTCTGCCTGGATAATTTTTACACCGGGACTAAACGCAATATCCTCAAATGGCTAGACAACCCGTATTTTGAGCTAATCCGCCACGACATCACGGAACCGATTCGGTTAGAGGTAGATCAGATTTACCATCTGGCTTGTCCCGCTTCCCCAATACACTATCAGTACAACCCTGTCAAGACAATTAAAACAAACGTCATCGGCACGATGAATATGTTGGGATTGGCCAAACGGGTAAAAGCAAGATTCTTTCTCGCTTCGACTTCCGAAGTGTACGGAGATCCTGACGTTCATCCACAAACAGAAGATTATCGTGGCAACGTTAATTGTATCGGGATCAGATCGTGTTATGACGAAGGGAAGCGAGTAGCTGAAACCTTATCTTTTGATTACCATCGTCAAAATGGGGTAGACATTCGAGTTGTGCGAATCTTCAATACCTACGGCCCCCGGATGTTGGAAAATGACGGTAGAGTAGTGAGCAACTTTATTGCTCAAGCTTTGCGGAATCAACCGCTGACTGTGTACGGCGACGGCTCCCAAACCAGGAGTTTTTGCTACGTTTCTGATTTGGTGGAAGGATTTATTCGTTTGATGAATAGCGACCAAATCGGACCGATGAATTTGGGAAATCCTGGCGAATACACTATATTGGAACTGGCACAAAAAATTCAAAACACGATTAATCCAGGGGCAGAAATTATTTTTAAACCGCTGCCGGAAGACGATCCAAAACAGCGACAACCGGATATTACTCGTGCTAAAAATTGGTTGGGGTGGGAGCCAACTGTGCCGCTCGATCAAGGTTTAGAGTTGACTATAAAGGATTTTCGCGATCGCATAGAGGGAAACCAAAAGTAGAGACTGGGAGAGGGGGAGACTGGGAGAGTGGGGGAGAGAAAAAATCTTCCTTATTCCCAATTCCCAATTCTCGATTTGCGATTACCAATTCCTATCTGATTTTTTTACTAACTTTGAGGACATTTGTATGCATGTTTGCGTCATCGGTACAGGATATGTTGGCTTAGTCACCGGCACTTGTTTGGCCCACATCGGCCACCACGTGATTTGCGTAGACAACAACGAAGAAAAAGTAAAATTAATGAAGTCGGGACAGTCGCCTATTTTTGAACCCGGACTGTCTGAATTAATGTCCTCTGCATCTGCGTCGGGCAATCTAGAATTTACTTCGGATTTAGCAGCCGGAGTGGCTCACGGGGACATTTTGTTTATTGCCGTGGGGACGCCTCCTTTGCCTACTGGGGAAAGCGATACTCGCTACGTGGAAGCGGTTGCTCGTGGAATTGGAGCTCACCTCGATGGCGATTATAAAGTAATTGTCAATAAATCTACGGTTCCCATCGGTTCCGGGGACTGGGTGCGGAGGATTGTCCTCGACGGTTTGGCGGAACGTCAAAAAGCTCAAACCAATGATGCGGCTACGGGTGAGGAAGTAGCAGCAAAAAAAGGTGTGGTATTTGATGTGGTTAGCAACCCGGAGTTTTTGCGGGAGGGCTGTGCTGTTTTCGATACTTTTAATCCCGATCGCATTGTTCTCGGCAGCAACTCTCGGCGGGCTATGGATATGATGCTACAGTTATACCGGCCGATTGTCGATCGCAAGTTTGCAGAAAATCCGTCTTTGCCGGAGGTTCCTGTGGTGATGACTGATATCAGTTCAGCGGAGATGATTAAGTACGCAGCTAATGCTTTTTTGGCTACGAAGATTAGCTTTATTAATGAAGTTGCTAATATTTGCGATCGGGTTGGTGCAGATGTTAGTCAAGTTGCCCGAGGTATCGGCTTAGATTCACGGATTGGCAACAAGTTTTTGCAAGCTGGCATTGGTTGGGGCGGTTCTTGTTTCCCCAAAGATGTCTCAGCTTTAGTTCACACTGCTGACGATTACGGCTACGAGGCACATTTGCTGAAAGCGGCAGTGGAAGTTAACGAACGCCAGCGGTTCATTGCTATTGAAAAGTTGCAGCACGTTTTGAAGATTCTCAAAGGTAAAACTGTCGGACTTTTGGGTTTGACTTTCAAGCCGGATACTGACGATTTGCGGGATGCTCCAGCGCTGATTTTAATCGAGAATTTGAATCGGTTGGGAGCGAAAGTTAAAGCTTACGATCCCATCGTTTCTCAAACTGGGATGCGTCACGGTTTGTCGGGAGTTTTGGTAGAAACTGACCCGGAAAGGTTGGCAGACGGTTGCGATGCTTTGGTGTTGGTGACGGACTGGGAACAGTTTCGCAATTTAGATTACGATAAAATGGCGAAGTTGATGAATCATCCAGTGATGATTGATGGCCGCAATTTCTTAGACAAGAAGGCTTTAGAAGCGGCTGGTTTCCAATATGTGGGGATTGGAAGGTAAAGAAGAGTTTTGAGTAGAATCTCTATTTCGTAGGGTGCGCCGAAGCGCACCTTACATTTATCTTGCTGGTGGCCAACAATCGCGGGTTTACTCGCGCCAACTGCTTTAAAAATTTTCCATCAATGTTTTTTCTTGAGCGTAAACATCTCGTAGCTGTTGCAGCGCTGAGGCAGAAATTACCGATTTAACTGTAGCAACTAATTTACCCCATTCAAGCAAGCTGTCCACTGAAACAGCCGTTTTGAAGTTGTACGTATAGAATTTAGTCCAAAAATCTGGTGCTTGTGTCCGTTTCCAGCGTTTGTACCAGGCGACAAAATCTTGAGCACAGGGCGGTTTTACTTCTAAGATTGGGGGGAAATCAGCGTAGCTGACAAATCGACTGAGGCCTTTGGCATGAACATACACCACGTTGTGGCAGCAATCGATCCGGTATATCTGTTCAGGTGAGATGTTGAACAGGAGTGCCACTGTTTCTTCGGTGACAAATCTAGATCGCGGATTGACGATCGACGATTTGTGAATAATTTTTGATGCGCCGATCGCTGACGATCTTAGCTGATTTTCTGATATCATTGTAGTTGCATCTGGTGGTGGTAGCTAAATCTATCTCTGCTAAGTGCGATCGACAGAAATTATCTGTCGGGATTAATTTTAACTGGCGATCGTCTTTAGTTTGCAGACCGGGGGCGATCGCTTTTTGATATATTATACTAAATCCAAAATTTTGTAAATAGTGAATATGAGCAAAGGCTTAGTCAGATTGCGGGTTCGAGAGTTGGCTGCCGAGAAGGGATGGACGCTCAAGGAAGTTGCGGAGCGATCGGGCGTGGGCTACAGTACGATTAGCAATTATGCTCGTTCTCAGGGGATGGCAATGGTTGACTTTGCAGCAGTTCACAAGCTGGCTCGCACTTTTGATGTGATGATTGAGGATTTCGTGGTAATCCTAGAAAAATAGTTGAAAGTTTTACCTAAATTCAATGTTTTAGCGATCGACTAAAAGCAGATGCGAACAAATAGTTTAACCTGCGATACTAATTCACAGATGCGATCAACAGAGCCTCCCAAAGACTCCCTCAAACCATGCCCAAGCCAAAAAAGACCCCCGCCAAAACCTACACTGAAATCAACCTCAGCGACCCCCAATACTACTTCAACCGAGAACAAAGCTGGCTAGAATTCAACAACCGCGTGCTCCACGAAGCCCTCGACCCCCGCACGCCCCTTTTAGAAAGACTCAAATTTCTCGCTATTTTTAGCTCCAACCTAGACGAATATTTTATGGTGCGCGTGGGCGCCCTCAAACAACAAGTACACGCAAAAGTCAGCAAATTAACCTCCGACGGCCGCACCCCCCAACAACAGCTAGATGCCCTGAACAAGCGGCTTTTGCCGATGGTTACTCAGCAGCACTCGTATTTTGAGCAAACCCTGCGGCCGAAACTAGCAGCAAGCGAAATCTACATTCTCGACTACATTGACCTCAATCAAGAACAGCGCAATTACTTGCACCGCTACTTCAAAGAACAAGTATTTCCCGTACTCACTCCCCTAGCAGTTGACCCCAGCCACCCATTCCCCTACCTTTCAAATCTCAGCCTCAATTTAGCAGTAGTAGTCAGGGACCCCGACACCCGGGAAGAATTGTTTGCCCGCGTCAAAGTACCGCAGGTTTTGCCGAGGTTTGTGCCGCTGCCGGGGGATTTGCAGTGGCAGCAGAGGGGCAAATCTCCTGTTTGGACTGGCGTGCCCCTAGAACAGGTGATTGCCCACAATTTAGAAGCTTTGTTTCCGGGGATGGACGTAGAGGAATATCACCCGTTCCGCATTACTCGCAATTCCGATTTGACGGTGGAGGAAGATGAGGCAGAGGATTTGCTGCTGGCAATAGAACAGGAGCTCCGCAAACGCCGGTTTGGAGGTTCTGCGGTGCGGATGGAAATTCAAGCGATTATGCCGCCTGCGCTGCGAGATATGCTCATGGAGGAGCTGGATCTCGGTGAGCAAGATGTTTACGTCGTAGAGGGGCTGCTAGGCCTCAAGGATTTGATGTCTTTTGTGGGGCTGCCGGTGCCGGAACTGAAAGACCCTCCTTGGACTCCGGTTGTGCCACCGCGATTGCGGAACTCGGAATCGGCAAGGATTTTAGACAAATCGAGGTTGGATGCTGAAGAGGGCGAGGATATTTTCACCACCATCCGGCAGGGGGATTTGATGCTGCACCATCCCTATCACTCGTTTGCTGCGACGGTACAGCGGTTTATTACTGAGGCGGCGCACGATCGCTCCGTGTTAGCGATTAAGATGACTTTATACCGCACTTCGGGTGATTCGCCCATCGTCAGCGCCTTAATTCAAGCAGCGGAAAACGGCAAGCAGGTAGCGGTTTTAGTAGAGCTCAAAGCTAGGTTTGACGAAGAAAATAATATTAATTGGGCTCGCAAGTTAGAACAAGCGGGAGTCCACGTAGTTTACGGTTTGGTGGGACTCAAAACCCACACCAAAATTGTGATGGTAGTGCGTCGCGAGGAAGGGTATATCCGCCGCTATGTCCACATCGGCACCGGCAATTATAATCCCAAAACAGCCGGACTCTATACCGATGTGGGTTTGTTGAGTTGTCGCGAGGATTTGGGTTCGGATTTGACGGATTTGTTTAATTATTTGACTGGTTATTCGCGACAGGTATCTTATCGCAAATTATTGGTAGCGCCGGTCAATATGCGCGATCGATTTTTAGCTTTAATCCGGCGCGAGGCCGAATTCTGCCGCTTGCAGGCCGAAGGCGGTATCGGTAGCTGCGGCCGCATTGTCGCTAAAATGAACGCTTTAGTTGACCCTCAAATCATTGTTGCTTTGTACGAAGCTTCACAAGCGGGAGTTAAAATTGATTTGATTATTCGGGGGATTTGCTGTTTGCGTCCCGGCGTTGAGGGTGTTAGCGAAAATATCAGAGTTATCAGTATTATCGGCCGCTTTTTAGAGCATTCTCGGATGTTTTATTTTTTCAACGGTGGCGACGAAGAGGTGTATATTGGTTCTGCAGATTGGATGCAGCGCAATCTCACAAGACGGGTTGAGGCGATCGTTCAAGTGGAAGACCCGACAATTGCCAAGGAATTGCAAGAAATTTTGGGAGTAATGCTAGCTGACAACCGCCAAGCTTGGGATTTGCAGTCTGGAGGACACTACTCTCAGCGGCGGCCGCCTGCTAATTGCCCCGAAGTGAGTTCTCAACAAATTTTGATGGATATGGTGATGAATTAATCATTAGGAATGGGGCATGGGGCATGGGGCATGGGGAATTGGTTATTAGCTATCTGTTATTGGTTATTAGCTATTAGTTAACAGTCAACAATGCCCCATGCCCCATGCCCCATTCCCCATGCCCTATTCCCAATGACCCTAACTGTTAAAAGTACGCTTGAATTCTTCTAAGAGATCGTCAATTTCTTCGATCGCCTGACTCACATCTATTCTCAGGGCTCCCAAGTCCGATCGATCTAACAGCCGCACGAGGGATTCCCGCTTGCTCTCGATCTCTGCTACGCGCTCTTTGATTGTTTGTGCATCCATGGTTTTTTGCCTTTGCTACTATTAACAAAAATATTTGACATTCCCCCCTGCAAACAGACGGAGATTCTTAATCCACCGACATACCTTTTTCGGCAAATCCTTCACTGTTTTTATATGAGAAGTGATGAACCTGCTCAGGGTTTTTGGGTCTGTGTTATAGTTTGATTGTACATCAAAACCTCAGCCAAACTCCAGCCAAATTTTAGCGCAAAAAAGGCGGACGCTTGGTATCTGCAGGTTTATTTTTCATCATTCCAGCTAAAAATCGCTTCAGGGCCTTCTCCCGGTTTTTCATAAAAGCAGCCCAAAATCCCGGTTGATATTCATCCATCGTCTTGGCTAGGGCCCAGACATCGATCGCTAAGATATTATAAAGCCTTTCATCTTCGCGTTTGAGCGAGTTAATCTGCTCCAGAACCGCCTTGTTTGCTCCAGCAGTTTGTTTGTCTTCGTCTTTAATCATGTCCGAAAAATGGTTGAAAGGGCAAGAGTGTCGATCGCGATCGCCACTCTGTATACTTTGATGATACTGCCGATCTCGATTGCCTTCTGGAACCAACGCCGCGCAATTAACACGGATATTTACCGATGGCGTGCCCGGGCGAGTCCGGCAGGATAAGCTTCTGAACCTAGAGACAAGACTGTGGATGCACACCGCTCCCGCGCTCATAGATGCTAGCAGTTTTTGCAGGTCTTTTGGCAAAAAAACTAAATTTATTCAAGACTTTTTGACAGATAATAATTAAAGTATATTATTTCTGTCCGACTACTTACCTCACTAATATGTTACGCAAAATTTCTTTAGCAAACCTAGCCTTAGTTGTGGGCGGTATTATAGCAGCAGTCGGGTTTGGAGCCTACTTCACAGACAGACCTACCCTGAACCTAGCCGGTTTTTTTTATGGAATTCCGCTGTTGCTGGGAGGTTTGGCTCTGAAAGCCGCCGAACTCGAACCAGTGGAGTTCACCGAACCGACTTCTCCCGAAGTTCTTCTCCTGCGAGAAAGTCAAGCGACAGATACTCAAAACCAAGTCCGCAAAGATGTCACTCGATTTCGCTACGGCCAACAAGCGCACTTAGATGATGCTTTGGAGCGCCTGGGCCTGGCCCCAACAGACGAGGAACGGCCCCTCCTGCAAGGGTTGCGGGAAGTTGATGTTGACGGTGCTTATGGGTTAATTCTAGAGTTTTATTCGCCGCTAATGCCCATCGAAGTCTGGGAAGAAAAGCAAGACAAAATAGCTACTTTTTTTGGACCAGGTTTGCGCGCCCAAGTCAGTAAAAAGACTGGTGACAAAATTGAAGTGGCTCTAATTAAAAATACTCAAGCTTAAAGTAGTCTTAAGTTTTGAGTGCGTGAATTTTGAAGTCATCAATAAAACATTAATCCTGCATCAGCTTAGATACTGATTTTAGCGGCAGCTTGAAACCTGTCGCTATCAACATCAACTAAATCCGCAATTGGGCGATCGCGCAAATTAGATTTTCCTTAATTACAATAATAGTTGAGAACCGATCGGCAATCTTAAATAAGGAGAAGCAAAAATGGTTTCGTCCGAGAGTAGGATAGGTATTATGGCCGCCATAGCATCAGGGTTTGTCAGTTGCAGTTAAACAAGCGTCGAAGTCAATGATACCAGTCTCAGTTGCAAATAATCCTGGCTCAGTCTTGAGTAGGATAAATGAGCAGGTTAAATCCGCCAAACTAAATTATTGACAACAATCTATAGGGAAAACAGGGATACGCCTATGTCAGAGAACAAAGTTTCCATCACCGCCAAAGTACCTTTAACTGCTCAACAGCAGTGGGAGACTCTCATGGCTCATCACTGCGGACGTTGGCAAGGGTATTGGTTAGATATGATGTCACAGGGCAGGTTCTCGATATTCTTGATTCTGTACGGAGCTTCATTCCTTCTGACGATCGGCAAACTGTCACCCATTCCCTCGACTTCAGGAGTCGGATGACAGACACAGTAAGGCAGAAACAATGGGTTTTGACCTTGGGTAATCCCCTGATTATCCATCCGGTCGATCCAGAGGCTTATCTGCTTTTTAATCCCCATTCTTCTGACACAATGATTGGGCACGATCGTACAGGTCAGGGATTCTATTTTGAGCCTTACCTCCTTGCATCAGGGAAAAGAACCAGTGTGGTAGTAATCTACACATCTGCCCCAAATAGCCCTCAGCCCAACAAGTTTTCATTCTTCAGAGAGATTAAGGAAGAGGTAGCGAAACCGTGGTGGTCCCAACAAACTGACTGTAGGATCGATCAAGTCAACGGCCTCAAACTTCCTGCTCAAACCACAGGCGGAACCTATGTTTCACTAGATGAGATGGCTCAACTGCCAGTTCCTCCTCAACCGAGTGAAATACAAGGCGATTTTCTACAAATCCAATTTCCAGATGCAATAGAGGTTGTTCTTTCGAGCGATCGATTCAAAACTCCATATTATGCCTCCATGCGTTGGACTCCCGATACTGAAGACACCCCCCGAAGCTGTACTTTAATCTACGAACAACCCGAACAAAAGGCTGATGTATTCGCCATTTAACAGCCTCAAATTTCCACTACTGGATGAATGAGCTGGTATCCTTCTGCTTTAAGCTTTTGATTGGATATGCGCCGATTATTCGATCGCTTTGTTGTATCTGACCCCTCCCATTCCACTTCAGGTAATTCGTAGCGATCGCAGAGTTGTTTAAACAATTCACGAGCAGTAATGGGAACATCATTCACTACGTTATAAACTCCTTCTAATTGACGAGCGAGCGCCAACTCACTTGCTGATACAATGTCGTCCAGATGAATCCAGTTCGTAAAATGATTGCCTGTGCCTGGGCGAGTAGTGCCTGCAAGCCCACTTAACCGTTTCTTGAACTCGCGATCGGGTCCATAAATGGCTGCAAGGCGAAAGATACATACTTTCAAATCAGGGCTGGATGCTGATAGCAAAACTTGCTCTGTCTCATGTAAAATCTCTCCATGTCTGTCAGTTGGTGCCACAGGTGAAAGTTCACTAACCCAGGCTCCATTACTATTGCCATACACCCCAGAACTACTGGTATATATGAGGTGTTTTATGTTTGGAAAATGCTTCAAGGCAAGGACAAGGTTGTTGGCCGTATGCAGGTATGTCTCCTCGTACATATCGGCATCTACTTGTTGGTTTGCTGTAGGAGCGAGACTCAGGAAGACCACATCTTGATTTTGCAGGATCGTCAGTAATGTCTCTTCATCGCAGCGCTTCAGGACGATCGCCTGGTTGGCAACTTTCTGTAACTCCTCAAGGCGGTCTTGCGTTGTCGTCGTTGCAGTAATTACGTGACCCAGGTTCCGCCAATGCTGGGCAACGGCACTTCCAACATAGCCACAACCAATAATTATAGCGTTCATCCGTTTTTTTAACTTCTGATATAGAAGGCTCTAGAGGGCATCCAAGATAACAATATATCAAAGTTACAAAACTTTACGCACTGTTTTATGGGATTTGCATTCTGGGCATTTCCTGCTACTTTTTCTCCCGATCATCCCTCTATTATGCAACGCCGAGTTAATCAGCATTAACAAACAACCGGGAACGAGTAATAAAACGCTCTCCATCCGGCCCTTCCAGGGAAAAATCGCTGCCTCCGGGCCCCGATGCCACGTCTATAATTAACTGCGTGTGCTGCCAATATTTGTATTGCTGCGCTGCAATATAAAAGGGACAACCGCCTATTTCGCCCAGCAATACGTCACCCTCACCGACGATCAATTCGCCATCGGGAAAGCACATGGGGGAACTACCGTCGCAGCAGCCGCCGGATTGGTGAAACATCAATTCTCCGTGTTGAGTTTTGAGATAGTTGATTAATTTTAAAGCGGCTTCTGTTGCGGTGACTTTTGCGATCGTTTCCATTTTAGAAGAAGGAATATGGAAAATGGAAGATGGAAGCTCGACATCTGCGTGAATCAGCGTAAATCCTTTGTCATCGGCGGTTAACAAATTCTTTTTTTTTAACCGGAGATAAGGGCAGATAAACACAGATTAACGCAGATGAATTAGATCGATTCCAGTTGTACGGGATTTGATATGACTTAGAAGAAACCTAATGCTTTGGGGCTGTAGCTGATTAACAAATTCTTAGTTTGCTGGTAGTGTTCTAACATCATTTTGTGATTTTCGCGACCGATTCCCGATGATTTGTAGCCGCCGAATGCTGCGTGCGCGGGATACAAATGATAGCAGTTTGTCCAGACGCGGCCTGCTTGAACGGCGCGACCCATGCGGTAGGCGGTGTTGATGTCGCGAGTCCAAACTCCTGCACCTAAACCGTAGAGGGTATCGTTGGCAATTTCTAATGCTTCTGCTTCGTCTTTGAAGGTGGTTACTGCTAATACTGGGCCGAAGATTTCTTCTTGGAAAATTCGCATTTTGTTGTTTCCTTTGAAGACTGTCGGCTGGAAATAATAGCCGTCTTGCAAGTCGCCGGATAAGATGTTTCTTTCGCCGCCAATCAGACATTCTGCGCCTTCGGCGTGACCGATTTTGACGTATTCGGCGATTTTTTCCATCTGGTTGATGGAGACTTGCGCGCCGAGGGCGGTTGTCGGATCTAAGGGGTTGTCTTGTTTGATTTGGCGGATGCGATCGATCGCCCTTTCCATGAATCGATCGTAGATTGACTCCTGAATTAAGGCGCGGGAGGGACAGGTGCAAACTTCGCCTTGGTTGAAGGCAAACATGACTAATCCTTCGACTGCTTTGTCGAGGAATTCATCCTCTTGGGCGCAGATATCTTCAAAGAAAATGTTGGGGGATTTGCCGCCTAATTCTAGGGTGACGGGGATGACATTTTGGGAGGCGTATTGCATGATTAGCCTGCCGGTGGTGGTTTCGCCGGTGAAGGCGACTTTGGCAATCCGGGGACTGGTGGCGAGGGTTTTGCCGATTTCGGCGCCGGGCCCGTTAATGACGTTGATTGCGCCGTCTGGTACTAAGTCAGCGATGATTTCCATCAGTACCAAGATTGACGCGGGGGTGGGGCCTGCTGGTTTGAGGACGACGCAGTTGCCGGCGGCGAGGGCTGGGGCGAGTTTCCAGGCGGCCATTAATATCGGGAAGTTCCAGGGGATGATTTGTCCGATGACGCCTAGGGGTTCGTGGAAGTGGTAGGCGACGGTGGTTCCGTCGAGTTCGCCGATCGACCCTTCTTGGGCTCGGATGCAGCTTGCGAAGTAGCGGAAATGGTCGATCGCCAGCGGTATGTCTGCGAGGCGGGTTTCACGAATTGGTTTACCGTTGTCCCAGGTTTCGGCGATGGCGAGGCGATCGAGGTTTTCTTCGATGCGATCGGCAATTTTGTGTAAAACCCGCGCCCTATCGGCTGGGGAAGTCTTACCCCACTTGTCTTTCGCGGCGTGGGCGGCATCCAGTGCCAATTCTACATCCTCCGCGCTCGATCGGGGAACTTGACAAATTGATTTTCCTGTAATTGGAGAAAGGTTTTCCGAGTATTTCCCTTTCACCGGTGGCACCCACTGGCCGCCGATAAAGTTGTCGTAGCGAGTTTGAAAAATCGACTGACTGCCGGATTGAACAGGTGCTGCTACTACCATTTTATTATCTGATTAAAATTTGTTTTCGCCGACGCTTAAAATCTCTTGCATATCAACTATCGTCTATTTTCCTGAAGTTCGGTCAATTCATATACAAAATTTTACATTTTTCAATTATTTTGCACTCACTGTAGGGGCGGGTTCACCAACAATCTCATGCTAAAATTAACTATCTCACAAACCCGCGTCCACTAACGCTAAACACTATTAATTAACTCTCTCGCAGCAGAAGTTAGTTATCTCCGAAATTTAGTACCTTTGCCAGCTTGCAAAAAACACTTTAACTCTCTTTTTTTCTGCTCTAGAATTATCCGATATCCGAGAGTAATTATTGACGAGATGGCTGGTTCTGGCAACCGACAAGGGAGCAGAAAGTGGCGCTGTGAGATATTTATTTGCTAATTGCCATATTGTTGTTATCACCAATCTCACTATAAATACCCTGAGTATCAACCACCTCAGTGCCAATCCAAATCACAGATTTAAATTTGATGGATTGCAACTATTACAACTGTTGAGCTGACTCTTCTAAAACATCGATTGCGTGAGTGAGGATATTCAGAAAAGCTTGATTGCTCAGAGCTGCATAACGCTCAACCTGTGGGAAATTGCCGAATTCTTTCATCAGCTTGATGTCTGGCGGTACCTTGCAAATGGTCACGTTTTTTAAATTTGCACCCAGAAAGTCAAATCTTCGCAGCGTTTTATTGCTAAAATTGAAAAAAATAGTAAATAAGTGCATTCATCCTTATCAAGGTGACGATTTTGCATAATATTTATTAGGACCATAAGCAATCAGGGTTAAAACACTCCATGTCGGCTCAAGGGTTTTATCGTCGTTCACTCCCCGATTCTGCTATTGCCTTTTCCTCGGTAGAGGGAAAGCAAATATTTCGAGAAGCGTTGGCATTGGGAGGTATGGAAGGGTATTTTGCTCTAGCTGAACAGTTTCATACTCAAGCAGAACCCGCTTTTTGTGGATTGGGTAGTTTAGTTGTTGTTCTTAATGCCTTATCCATCGATCCGGGTCGCATTTGGAAAGGGGTGTGGAGATGGTATGGAGAGGAATTTTTAGACTGTTGCTTACCTCTTTCAGTCATTAAAGAAAACGGTATCACCTTTGATGAGTTTGTCTGTATCGCACGTTGCAACGGTGCTGTTGTAAAACCTAATCGTTACCACCAAAGCAGCTTGGAAAACTTTCGGCAAGCAGTTGAGGAAGTGACTGCGGCGTCAGGTGATATTCATCTAGTTGTTTCCTACAGCCGAAAGGTATTGGGACAAACGGGTGATGGTCACTTTTCACCAATTGGTGGCTATCATCCACAGCGGGATCTAGTTCTTCTGCTGGATGTTGCCCGTTTCAAATATCCACCTCACTGGGTTTCTTTGCCTTTGTTATGGCAAGCATTTGAACCTGTCGATCCCGTCACTAATCAATGTCGAGGTTATATTTCATTGCAGAAGAGTGAAAGGTTGCCAGAAACCTTCTTTCATGTTGCTTGTGATTTACATCAGTGGCGTAGTGTTGCTCCTTACTTTACAGAAATACTGCCAGACATTCTGAGAAAAGAGCAACCTGATTCAATTGCTTCATTTGTCAGTACCATCCTGCACCATTGGCCTGTTGAGTTCACAACTATGGTGAATACCTCCTCAGAGACGGCAGAGACACTTGAGAAATTACGGGCAGCTATTGAGTTAAATTCACTGTTTGATATTGTTCACCAATGCTTGTCAAGCGATGACGGGGATGCAATGTCTGTTGTAGGGAAGTGGCCGCAACAGCCATTCGTAGCAGAGATAATAACAGCAATATTACTGTCGTGTCCCGAAACGCTCTATGCAACTCTCAAACCCGAGTTACGACTGTGGTTTAGTGAGGTTCGCCACCTTGAGAAACTACTCCCTCCCTTGGATATAGAGATATCTAGATTGAGAGAACAAATGTCCGCACTCCAGGAGTTTTACACTTTATATTCCAAGGGACATCAGTGCAATATCCCTCAGAGTTAGCACCTACCGCCTTTTGAACTCCCCAAACCTCGACTAACTACAAAAGTGAAAATTTAATAGAAACATTTAATAATCCGATGCTGGTGGCGGTTGTGGAGGAAGATTCGCCGCAGGGAAATATTAGGGTTGTGACTGATGCGAGTGAGGAATAGACAACGAAAAAAGTCGAAGTAGTGGTAAAAAAATGTAGTGCGAACATCTGGCTGGCTGGCGGTTTTTGCCTAAATTCTATTTGATTGACTCTTGGTTGAGGTAATCAGCACATATCGGTTTGTATTCTTCTGCTATTTTGGGATGTGTTCTGAGGTAATCGCCGAGCCAGTTGCAACCTAATGCCATTAGTTTATCAACATCCCAAATCGAGAGTTTGATGGTCTTGTCAAAGCTTGCAGAAGCCAATGTCTTGCCATCGGGACTCCATGCGACGCTATTGACCGAACTGCTATGCCCGGTGAGGGCTTTGAGTTCTTTTTGGGTTTGCAGGTTCCACAGTTTGATAGTCTTGTCACCGCTGGCAGAAGCCAATGTCTTGCCATCGGGACTCCATGCGACGCTATTGACCGAACTGCTATGCCCGGTGAGGGCTTTGAGTTCTTTTTGGGTTTGCAGGTTCCACAGTTTGATAGTCTTGTCACCGCTGGCAGAAGCCAATGTCTTGCCATCGGG